>JAGWVO010000289.1 GCA_018970845.1 Planctomycetota bacterium | reverse complement strand
CCTTTTCAGGGGGCCAGCCACCGGACCCAGAACCACCTTCGCCCAACCTTTCCGGGCCCATGCCGGCGGTATCCCCGCCGATTTCCGTTTCTGGACCTGGTTCGCAGCTGGGAAATGGAACCGTTCCAACCCTTCCTGACGAACCCTATTTCGAACCTCCCGCACCAATGAGGCAATTCACAATTGCTCCAAGGACGAATTCCGGCTTTGAGTTCAACTTTGGCCCGCAAGCCGGAAATGAACAGTCGTTGGTCATCACCGGAGGGGTGATTCTCAACATTCGCAATGTCGAGGGTGCAAGTCTCATCGACATTGAGGCTGATCGGGTTGTCATGTGGACCAAGGGCGCGGATGCCCGTCAGATGATGGAGAATCTCAGGGGAAAAGGTGGATCTTCCCGTGACATGGAAATCTATCTCTCGGGAAATGTTGAATTAAGATCCGTTGAGTCGCGCGGTCCCAAAGGTATTCCCGGCCAGACCAGAACGATTCGGGCCGATGAGATTTATTACGACCTGAGGAAAAACACAGCGATCGCCCTCAAGGCGGAGCTGCAGTTTTATGAACCTCGCGTGCCCGACCCGATCTTTATCAGGGCTGATGAACTCCAGAAACTTGGTGAATCGGACTATCGCGTTGTGAAGGCCGAAATGTTCGCCAGCCAGACTCCATCCGACCCGGGGCTGAAGTTGTACATTGCCGAGGCCACGGTTCAGGAAAAAAGGAAGAAGCGCTCTGGCTTTTTTGGTAACCCGATTATTGACCGCGAAAGCGGGGAAACCCTGGAATACACGGAAAGTCTAACTCGAGGCCGAAACGCCTTCATCAAGGCGTGGGATTTTCCCGTGTTTTATCTGCCCTTCTTTCAAGGCGACGCCCGTGACCCGCTCGGGCCAATCGAAGCCATCAACCTAGGATTTAGCAATCGTGTCTTTGGCGGTCAGTTCGGGCTTACTCTCAACGCATGGGATATGCTGGGCATACAACCGCTCGACAATACAAAATGGCGATTCGACCTGGATTACCTCACGCTAAGAGGGCCTGGCCTCGGGACTGAATACACATACGCGACAAAGGACCTTTTTGGCATTCCCGGCAGCACGAGTGGAGGACTCAGGTTCTGGGGCATCCGTGATGTTGGAACCGATATTTTGGGTGGAGGTCGAGGTGCGAATGATGACCATCCCCTCTACCGCGGCCGGGCATCTTGGCGCCAAAATTGGCAAACTTTGTCAGGCTTCACTTTGCAAGCCAACATGCAACTGCTTTCAGACCAGAATTTCCTTGAGCAATACTTCAAAAATGAGTTCGACACCGACCCTGTTCAGACCACGCACATATATGCCCGGCAGGACCTTGGTTACAACGCAGCAGCCGGCCTTATTGGACAGGTCAATGTCCGCGATTGGGTAACGGACACCCAGTGGTTGCCCAAAGCTGATTTCTGGGTAACAGGCCAATCTTTCCTGGATGTGATCACATACAGCTCCCAAGTCGGTGCCGGATACGCCCAGCTTCAATTGAGCAATGTTCCTGAGCCCTATGTGAGTCCCACCGATGTCGCATCCAGCGCCGGAAGGTTTCATTGGATGCAGGAGGCGGCGGTTCCTTTTTCGTTGGGCGCTTTGAGAGTGGTCCCATACCTCAAAGGCGACCTCGCTTATTACACCTCGGATATCAATCCCGATAGCGGAGGCCTTGGCAGGGCGTGGGGTGGTCCGGGAATTCGCGCCTCGATCCCGTTTTCAGCATTCTTTCCAGAAGCGCATAGCGACTTGTTCAACATCAGTGGTCTCAACCACAAGGCTGTCTTCGGCATGAACTATCTTTATGCCGGCTCGTCGGAGCCATACACGCGGTTCGCCCAATTTGATCGACTCAATGATGACGCCACAGATCAAGCCCTACGCGACATTCGAGTGAAATTGCCTGTCTTCAATCCAACTAACGGGACAATTTTGGCAACCTCGCCTCTTTATGATCCAACCACCTATGCGATTCGCCGGACCCTCGACAACAGATATGACACCCTTGACGCTATCCAAGTTTTTCAACTGGATCTGATACAGCGCCTGCAAACCAAGCGGGGTTTTCCTGGAAACCAGCATGTTGTCGACTGGATGGTCTTGGATCTATCGGCATCAGCGTTTCCCGAACAAAGCCAGAACTTCGGATCCCATTGGGCATTCCTCCAATACGACTATCTGTGGAATATTGGAGACAGAACAGCGATTGTCAGTTCAGGCTGGATTGATCCGATTGACAACGGAGCCCAGGTCATTGGGGTTGGCGCCTACTTCAACAGGTCGGACAGAACCAGTCTTTTCCTCGGTTACCGCCAAATCGCACCTGTTGGAAGCAAGCCGATCACAGGAGGCATTACCTATACGTTCAGCCCCAAATACGCCATTTCCGCTTTTAGCAGTTACGACCTTGGAACACAAATGTCGTTGGCCAATTCGCTGATTTTCAGCAGGACTGGCAAGGATGCCCAGATCAATCTTGGATTCACCTACAACGCGATGCAAAACAATTTTGGCTTCACCTTTGAAATCCTGCCCCGTGTGGTCGCCAGCATGATCAGGAGAAGCGCCGCTGTTTCTCCCAACGCCGTCGGTATGCGTTGATGAAGGGCGATTCACTACTCCAGACAAGAGTTGGCAGGAGGTCCTGGCTCCACAAGTTTTCCTGTGCTTTCAAGGGGCTTAAGGCCGGAATTCGTGGACATTCCAGTTTTTCAGTTCATTTTTTCGCGGCCGCCATTGTTATATCGTTGGCCACTGTCTTAAGTTGCAATTTAACGGAGTGGGCCGTGCTTGTGGGATGTGTTGCAGCCGTGATGGTGTCAGAATTGTTCAACAGCGCTGTCGAGGAATTGGTCCGCTGTCACCCGGAGAACGAACGCCATCGATATTGGCCTGCCCTTGATGTTGCCGCGGGAGCCGTTTTGGCCGCTTCTTTCTTTGCCATGGTCGTGGGTTCTTTGATTTTGGGTAACAAGGTGATGGGCCTTTGGCTGGCGACATCCGTCTATCAATAATCTCCCGATCATTACACTCCTCCCACGCGACACAGTAATCTGAGGATGTAATCCCTTGGAGATCAGTCATGCGGCACCAAGATCCTGCCATGGATTGGCTTGAAAAGAATCTCGATGCATCCACCCGCGATCTGGCCAGATTGGTGGCGATTCCCGGAATATCCACCGATGGCAATCATCTGGCTGAACTCGAAAAGAGCGCCCAATTGGTGGCAGACCTGGCTCATGAGGCCGGTTTTCCAGAGGTCGAGGTTCTACGCCCGGAATCCGGGTATCCCGCTGTTCTGGCATCTTGGAAGGTGGATCCTTCGTTGTCGACTGTACTCATGCTATCGCACCACGATGTGCAACCATGCAATTACCTCAGCCAATGGGATTCAGACCCGTGGGTTCTTACGGAAAAAAATGGAAGGCTGTACGGTCGGGGATCCGCGGATGACAAGGGGGGTGTCATTGCGCAAATCATGGCGGTCAAGGCATGGGCGAAGTCGCGTGGAAAACCTCCTGTCAATGTCAGCCTGCTGGTTGAAGGAGAGGAGGAAGTTGGCTCAAAAAACCTTCTTTCGATTGCGAGGTCGAATCAATATCGGCTTCATGCGGACGCGCTGGTTGTCTGCGATACGGAAAACATCCAAGCAGGCTTGCCCTCGATCACCTGTTCACTTCGCGGTGTCGTAACGCTCAAGGTCACGGCGAAATCAGCAACGATACCTTCTCACAGCGGAATGGCTGGGGGGGCTTTGGCCGACCCAGCCATTGCATTGTGCTGGTTGCTTGGAAAATTGGCATGGAACAAAGGGCCGATTCCAGTGAATGGCCTCTATGAGGGGGTCAAGCCTGTAACAGAAGATGAAAGGAGAAAATATCGTTCTCTGCCTGGAGATGAATCCGGTGTAAGGCGTGATCTTCAAGTTTTGCCCGGGGTATCCTTGGCAATTGAAACGGGAAAAAATTTCCATGAACAAACATGGCGAAGGCCCTCGGTTACGGTCATCGCATTGGAGGCTAGTTCCATCGGCCAAGCCAGTAATCAAGTCTTGCCCAAGGCTGAAGCAATTATTAGTTGCAGGATTGTTCCGGATCAGGATCCAGACAAGGTGGTACAGGTTCTTTCTGAATTCTTGCGCCAACCGCTGCCTTGGGGCGTTGAGGTTTCCGTTGAAGAAATCGGGTCTCATGTCAAATGGTGGAAAACCGATCCGAGTGGGCCGGCGTTCCAAGCTGCGATGGAGGCGCTTGAAAGCGGCTATGGAGTTTCCCCCGTGGCGACTGGCTGTGGCGGAACCATTGGATTCATTGAACCGTTGGAAAAATTGCTGGGAGGAGCCCCTGCCCTTTTGTTTGGAATTGAAGACCCCATCAGCAACGCCCATGCTCCCAACGAAAGCTTGCATAAGTCAGATTGGCAGAAACTGATGAAATCATTGGTTGGTTTTCTCGGCAAAATGGCTGCGGTGGAACCTGGCAAATGCAGGACAAACGGGTCGGGAACTTGACTTTATCTGAACGTCTGTCCAATATACTTTGGTTCACGACGAATCCTTGAGTTGGTTCGATCAGGGGGCCGGTATGAAAGAGCAGGAAGCCTTGACTGAGCGCCAAAGTGCCATCCTTTCGTTCATTCGAGATCGAATCGAATCCCGGGGATATGGTCCCACCGTCAGGGAAATCGGCCTGCAGTTTGATATCCGGTCTCCCAATGGAGTCATGTGCCACCTCAAGGCCCTTGAAAAGAAAAAACTGATACAGCGCGAAGGCTATTCAGCCAGGGCCATCCAAGTCATGGATTACCGGCCTGGAACGGAATTGCCGCTTCTTGGTTCCGTCGCTGCCGGTTCTCCAATCCAGGCACCCGCACAGGACGAGAGGATCAATTTCAATGACCTATTTGGCGGTCCGGATCATTTCGCGCTAAAAGTTCGCGGACAATC
>JAGWVO010000288.1 GCA_018970845.1 Planctomycetota bacterium | reverse complement strand
GATGCCTTGTCCCTGGCCCTGCATGGGTTGGGGATAGGACCAGGGGACGAGGTGATCCTTCCACCTTACACATTTTTTGCCACCGTTGGGGCGGTCATCCGAAATGGATCAACTCCAGTATTCGCCGATATCGAACCTGACACATTCAACCTTGATCCGAGCTGTGTTGCCGAAAAAATCACGAGTCGCACACGAGCCATCATGGCCGTCCACCTTTATGGTCAAACGGCGGATATGGAACCATTATGGAAACTGGCCGAAAAACACGATCTTTTAGTGATCGAGGATGCCGCCCAATCCATGGGAGCCAGATATCAGGACAAACCCGTTGGCAGCCTCGGTGCGGTAGCTTGCCTGAGTTTCTATCCAAGCAAAAATCTAGGTGCCTTTGGGGACGCCGGCATGGTTGTCACCAATGATCCGGAAACAGCCAAGACCATGCAGATCCTCAGGGCCCATGGAATGGAACCGAGGTACTTCCACAAGATGGTTGGCTGGAACGCGCGGATTGACGCGCTTCAAGCCGCCATGCTGCGGGTCAAGTTGCCTCATTTAACAGCGTGGATTGATCAACGCCGGGATGCAGCAAGCCGTTATGTTTCGCTGATTCAGCGCCACGGCCTTGGCGGTTACCTCGAAGTCCCCAAGGAACTGCCCGGGAGGTTCCACACCTTCAATCAATTTGTCGTGCGTGTTGCAGGCGGCAGGAGAGACGGTCTGATGCAGCACCTCAAGTCCAACGGAATTGGATGCGAAATCTACTACCCGCTTCCGCTGCATTTGCAGGAATGTTTGGAATACCTTGGACACCGGCAGGGTGACTTCCCGGTAAGCGAGGCGGCCGCCAAACGCACCTTGGCCCTGCCGATCTTTCCCGGAATCACCTTTGAGCAACAGGAACAGGTTGTGGGATCCTGCGCCGGATTCCTCCGAACACCGGTGCGTCTTGCGGCTTAGCGCCCAACGGCGCCTTGCAGCAAAACAAAAACTCCTTTTTTGTTGCTTGTGACAACATCCAGTTTTCCGTCACCATTAATATCCACAACGGTGAACTGGGTGCCAATTCCTGATTCACCATCAAGCACGACTGGTGTGAATTTGAGGATGCCATCGGAACCTTTCGATCCCTTGAGCATGTAAACGGCGGGCGAAGCGTCGGATCCGGGTTCCGACTTGCCGTGAGACCACCACCTTTTGCCGGTGACAACATCCACGATGCCATCCTTGTCGAGGTCACCCATCCATAAGGCATGCGTCTCGGAAATCAACTTGGGAAAAAGCTCGTTTTTCTCGAAGGCATTTGCTCCGCGTTGCTTGTGCCACCAGATTCCAAACTTGTGGGCACTGCTGGAAATCACATCTTTTTTCCCATCCCCGTCGAGGTCAACCACGGCCATGTCCGCGCAAGCCTCGCCAAGGGCTGCCGCGACGAATTCCCAAGGCCCCTCGGCTCCGCGGCCAGCGGAAGGGTGCTTCCAATACCCCCCAGTGCAAATGATTTCGTTTTTGCCGTCTCCGTCGATGTCACCAATTCCAAGGCCATGGCTGAACCTGTGCGTGCCCGGAACGGGAGGCTTGCCGGAAACGGACGGGGTGCTCACGGGATGCATTTCCCACAGCTGGTAAGGATCCTTACCCGGCTGAAACCAAGCCATTTGACCTTCGTTGTCCTTACCCTTGGGTTGGAAACCCATGATTAAAACCCGCTTGCCGTCTCCGAAGAGATCGGCGTAAGCGGGAGTCTCGTTGCATGCTGAGTGCCAAACCATGTGAGGCTTCCAAGGTTCATCCTTTCCCTTGGGATTCTCAAACCAGAAGCAAGGAGCGCCGGGGAAGCAGATCACCAAGACATCAACCCAACCGTCCTTGTTGAAATCATCAGCCCAACACGCGAAGCTGTCCGAGTATCCCCTCAGGCCGTCGCCATAGTCCTTGCCTGGCCGAATGCGCTTTTTGGTCCAGTTGGGAGCTTCGTACCAAAACTCCCCCGTGATCACATCCAGTTTGCCATCGCGGTTGACATCGCCAACAGCGACACCCTCGGAATTGAAGGTCTTGTCGAGTACGACCTTTTGAAAGATTCCAGGGACTGGATCAGCGAACATGGAACCCAACGCGATAGCAAGGCTGGTCAGAAGCATGGTTGAAATCCCTGGAGTGTTACGGGCAGATGGCATTATCCCCTTGGGAAAGTCATTCGCAAGTGCCGTTCAGACGAATGCCGGGTTCCTGCCCACTGCGACAAAAGCGCCTATCGAGCTGCTTCCGAGTGGAACCGCCGGCGACATGCCGCCTCGGAATCCAACAACCAACCTGAGGAAACCACCCCATGCGGAGGTTCCCACCGTGTCTGGCAAGCCATCACCATTGAGATCATTTAACGAGATCGAGTAAATGGCGCCGATGTTGATGGTTTCGTTCATTGACCTGTCCTTGCCGCTGATGAGTACGGCTTGGCCTCTCCCACGGTTGACCATGACATCATCCCTGCCATCAGCATCCCAATCTCCCACGGCGAGAAAGCCGGGACTCCTTGAAATCGACGCGGCGACAGAAATCGACCAAAGCTGCAGACCAGTCAACGGGGAAAACGCTTTCGTGATAGCCCCGACTCCTGATGCCTGCGAAACGATCACTTCGCATAAGCCATCTCCATTGGTGTCTCCGATCGCAACAAGGACGCCACCGCGAAACCCCGCGAAAGGCTTCATCGACCTCATCAGCCGCCCCGTGACTCCTGAATAAATCCTCGCTTCGCACAACGGTCCGGAGTCGGTCCCAACAACGATTTCTGCCCGGCCATCTCCATCCAAGTCGCCCGCTGAGACATGAACCCCCGACCTCATTGATCGGGGAAAAGCCATCATTCGACCAAGCGGTCCGGCTTCAGCCAGACGAGTACGGCCGTTGAATACCCGGATCATGGGATTAGCCCCGGGGCCAGGAGCCGTTATGACATCAGCCCAGCCATCCCCGGTGACATCCGCGGACGCCACCCGGACTCCGCCACTAAATGATCTTCCGTAAGGAAAGAAGGTCGTTTTTAGTTGGTTTGTCTTGGCATCATGTACCCGTACCCACCCTCCCGCACCTGCGCCCGCACCGGTCACCACAATGGCATTCACGGTATTTGGGCCAACACGCAGGTCGGATTGGGCCTCGTTATCTGAGGGATCAATCTCCTTTCCCCTGAACGCGCCAGTGGCAAGCAATCGAAAGTTGCCCGCGGCGCGCGGCACGATCCCGATCGCCAGTGTGGCGGTGCCTCCCGCATCCAAGGAACCGATGGTCCAGGAAACCGATCCTCCGACAAAATGCGCGATTCCCAATGAGGCTGACAACCCACGGATACCCAAGGTTTCGTCAATCGGGCCAATTGAGACAACCATGTTTGAAACGGCAATTCCTGAGCGATTTTCAACTGTGACCCGGGCAAGCACCGATTGTCCTACAACGGTTTCGGGAGTGATCGACACGGCCACCGTCAGGTTCGCAGGGCTTAAAATTTCCCCGGCCTTTGCGAACGCGCCAACCCGACTCCCCAGCCCCCTTGGATTGCCACTGAAATCGAACATCACGAAGTTTTCGTTTCTCCCAGTCGGTGCGGCCGGCGTTTTTGGCGCATCAAGCCAATCAAAATCAGGCACTTGGGCCGATGGCGGCGGTTCAAAACTGGAATGAAGCCTGAAATCTCCATGATCCGGATCCATCAATATTGGCTTGAACAAGTTGATGCTATTGTGAAGCAAAATGTCACCGGCCAACTCCTCCGATTCAATTCCAAGAGGCATGCTCGGGTTTCCATTCCAAATGATGTTCCCAGCGATCCTCAGGTTTTGATCCGCTCGAACCGGAGATGGAATGTTGGATGTGGAATCCGCATGTCTTGGCTCCGAAATTGCCAAATGCTGCCACTGGCTCGAATATCCTTCCGGGTTCAACACAATGTTGTTGAAGATAAAAACATGATTGTTGGGAATCGGTACTTCACGCCCGACAGTTGGGGTACCCCACCCACCCATCGCCAGGAATTCAGCGCATTTTCGCGGATCGGCGTCGCAACTCCTTGAGCCCAGTCCAATTTCGATGACATGGCTTCTGGCCCCGACACGGTACATCGTGTTGTGCGCCGCGAGGATGTTGTAACCACCATTGATGCCTATCCCAGCGCCTTGCGTGTCGTGAATGATGTTATTCGTGAACTTGATGTCGTATGCCTCGTAATGAATCCAAGGCGAAACCATGAACTCGAATCCCGTCCCTTGTCCCGCGGTGAATCCTCCGGTGCCCGCATCGAATATCTCGTTGCCCGAAATGGTCAGGTAAGCCGATCCACCCTTGGCATAAATGGCCCAATCCCCGGTTCGATGAATCCTGTTTCCCAAGACATGTCCATATTGGACACCCACAAAGTCCACCGCGTTGTCAAATGCTCCCGATATGTCGCATTTCTCGACAAAGATGTTCCGGCACTGGTTGGCCTTGAGCGTTTCTTGGGGAGACGCATAGGCCTGAATATCGCCGAGTCCCCTCAATGACACTTCGCGAACGAGCACATGGTCGCATTTCTCAAGGTGCAATACATCGCCGCCGCTGGCTGAGACATCCAATCCGATCATGTGCACATGGCGGCAGTCGTACATGTTGATGGCTGGAAGCCGGGAGGTGCCCGCCCCATCAACCGATCGCAAAATAACGGGCGCCAGCTTTGTTCCCCATCGATTTTCCCAGTAGTTCGGAACGCTGTCTGGCGAATACTCGCCTTGGGTAAGGTTGACCTGATAACCCACCTGCAGTTCCGCCGACGCCGGTATCCTTCGCCAAGCCTCGTAAACTGTCTTGAGGGCTTGGCTCCTTGAATTACCCGGGTTCGCGTCATGCCCCCGTACCGGATCAACCCATATATCCACGACGACTGGGGTTCCAGTGTCGTAAAACGGCATAAGGCCATTAATTGATGGAGCGGTTCGATCCTCAAGTGCC
>JAGWVO010000287.1 GCA_018970845.1 Planctomycetota bacterium | reverse complement strand
TGCCCTCGATCACCTCGATTGCGCGGACCCTCGGCGCGCCCAGGGTTTCCGAGTTCACATTCAAGCATGTGAAAGCGTTGGTGGATGAGGTGGTCGTGGTTGAGGATGCCGAGGCATTTTCAGCGTTGCGATTCATCCTTGAGCGCGCCAAGGTGTTGACGGAGCCAGCGGCATCATGTTGTCTGGCCGCCGCCAGGAGGATGTCGGGAAGATTCAGGCCGGATGAAAATGTGGTGATTCTTCTGTGCGGTGGAAACGCATCGCTTGAGGATTTGTCTGCCTGGAACAGCAGGTTCGCATGAACAACTACCCTTGTGGGGGGGGGGCCTGCGACGGTGGCGCCGGTTTCGGCGGGCAGGCATCGGCCATCGGTCCGACCAGGTTCATCAGCGTGCTGATCTGGTTCAATCGGGTGCCGTAACGGTCGAGGAATTCCTGCAGGAAGAACTCCTCCTCAATGCATTCCGACTCATCGTGGATTCGTTCCGTTAGTTCGAGAACCATGTGTCCCAGGGCTTTTTCAAGCTGGGGCAGGGCGCGCTTGCAACTTTCACCAAGGTTGGGAAGGGCCTCGGCATGCCGACCAAGAAACGCCTTCCAGCGCGACGATTGGTCCTGATTGCCAACAAGTATCCTCAGACACTGATGCTGTTCCTTGCCCAAATCAACGAGTTGCCTCATCAGACCGATTGATTCCTGAATGGCGGGAGAGGCGTAAACCTCGGCCCTGCCGGTAGGTACGGCTGGGGTGACATTGATCTGGTGGTAATGCATCGCATTCTCCGGGACGGTGGCGTCTCGTGAAAGATACCGTAGTATAGCCATATTATCCTGGAGGTCCACTTCATGAACTTGTTCGCCATGGTGGCGTCTTGCCTCATCCAAGGCGCAGACCCGCTCATCGTCAGGCTTGTTGATGTCGAGGGAGGTGGTGGAACCCTTGTCATCACTCCGGCCAGGGAATCCATCCTGATCGACTGCGGCAACCCGGGAGCGCGCGATGCCGGACGGATTGCCAAGGCGATCAAGGAGGAGGGACTGACCCGTCTCGATCACCTCGTCATCACCCACTGGCATCTGGATCATTATGGCGGTGCGGAGCCTTTGGCGGCCCAAGTTCCCATCGGCCAATTCTGGGATCGTGGAATTCCCGCGAGCCTGGATGAGGACAAGGGCAATTTTCCCACCCTTATCGGCGCCTACAAGCGCGCCAGCAAGGGCGCTTCACGGACGCTCAAACCGGGCGACACCATTCCCCTGAAACAGGTCGAGGGTGCCGCACCGGTTTCCATGATCTGTGTTTGCGCCTCGGGCGATGTGATCAAGGCCAGGGAAGGGTTGGGGCCCAACGGCAAGGCTGGGGAAACCCGTCCGATGCCTGATGACCCGACCGATAACGCCAAGAGCCTGGGATTCATGATTTCCCTGGGTAAGTGGCGGTACATGAATTTGGGCGATTTGACATGGAACATGGAGTCGCGGCTGGTGTTTCCCGTCAACCGTTTGGGAGAAGTGGATGTCTACCAGTCCACGCACCATGGCTTGCCCATAAGCAACAACCCAGCCGTTATCCGCTCAGTAAGACCCACGGTGGCGGTATTCAACAATGGGGCTCGCAAGGGGGGAAGTCCCGAAGTGTTGGCGACCTTAAGGCGGATCGATGCGAACAAGGGCATCTTCCAGGTTCACAGGAATGAAACCGCCAACGCAGCGGAGAACACCGAACCCGACAAGATCGCCAATCAAAATGCCGAGTGCCAGGCCCATGGAATCCGGTTGGAAGTGAAAGCCGACGGCGTTTCGTATTCCGTGAAGCTGACAGGTGCCAGCAAAACCTGGGATTACCAGACCCGCGCGGACAAGGAACCCTAGGCCTGAGACGGTGTTCAGCTTGCTGGCGCCAGCGATCCAAGATGGGCCAGGAGATAAGCTGTTGTCGGGGCCTCGCCCGTGGCGAGTCGGCATATTTCCTCGGGACGCACGGACCGCCCCTTCGAATGGACATGCCTCCGCAGCCAATCCAGCAAACCTGTGACATCCCCGCGCGAGAGATCGTGCTCGAGGTTTGGCAATTCCCGCCGGGCGGCAGCCATGAATTGCGAGGCGTAAAGGTTTCCAAGCGTGTAGGTCGGGAAGTATCCCAGGCCTCCCCCGCTCCAGTGGACATCCTGAAGGTAGCCCCGGCGATCATCGGGGACGGCGAGGCCGAACAATTCGAGGAACCTGCGGTTCCAGGCTTCGGGTAAGCCGGAAACCTCAAGGTCTCCTGAAAGCAACGCTGTTTCCATCTCAAACCGCAGGACAATGTGCAAATTGTAAGTTGTCTCATCCGCTTCAACGCGAATGAAGCCAGGCTTGGCCACGCGCAAGGTTTTGAGGAAGTCGGTTGGATTGGTTTCCTTGAGCGCTCCAGGAAAGAAGGATTTGGCGATGGGAAACCAGAAAGCCCAAAAGGGCGCCGACCGGCCAACCTGGTTTTCCCATAGGCGGGACTGGGATTCATGGATGCCCAGCGAGGCGGCTTGGCCCAGGGGTGTGCCGGCCCATTCCGCGGGAATTCCCTGTTCGTACAATCCATGGCCAGCTTCGTGAAGAACCCCGAAGAAACTCTCAATGAAGCCGGTGGGCTTGTACCGCGTGGTCAGGCGGCAGTCGCCCGGCGCGATACCGGAGCAGAAAGGGTGTGTTGAGACATCAAGCCTTCCCGATTCGAAGCAAAAACCAACGAACCGGGCAGCCATTTCGCCAAGTTTTCGCTGTTCTTCCACGGGATAATGGCCGGCGGGTTCCTGCGTTCCCGGTTCATCCGCCCGGCGCGCCACTATGGCGCTGACGGCCGGTGCCAGGCTTGCGAAGAGGGAGCGTATCGAACCCGTCGTCGTTCCCGGTTCGTACTCGTCGATGAGCGCGTCGTAGGGATGATCCTTCCAGCCGACGCTATCGGCTTCCATCCGCTTCAGTCGCACGATCCGCTCCAGCCACGGGGCAAAGCGGGCGTGGTCGGAATCCTGCCTTGCCTTGCGCCATTCCGGTTGGGCGAGGGAACAGACCTCGGCCATTTCCGAAACGAGACTCGGGCTCAGCCGCGACGCGCGCTCGTGCCGCCTGAGTCCTTCCTTGGCCTGGGCCGAGACGATCGGGTCGGAGCCATCACTGGCCAGGGTCGTGAGAGCCTCTCCCAACGAGGGCGAGACAAGGATTTCGTGCGACAGCTTTGCCAGCATGGCGAACTGGGAGGCCCGCCATGACGCGCCCCTTGGCGGCATCATGACCTGTTCGTCCCATCCGAGAACCGCCGCGGTGGAGTCGATCAACGACATTTCACGCCAGCGGGAGAAGAACAATTCCCTGGCTTCGTCCCGCGTCATGGCGTTTCCGCTCCGGTCACATCATGTTGAGGTTGGCGAGGAAGTCGTGGTTCGACTTGCTCTTCTTGAGCTTGCTCAACAGGAGTTCCATCGCCTCGACCGGGGGCATGTCGGCAAGCACCCGGCGCAGCATCCGCATGCGTTCCACCTGGTCGGCGGTGAGGAGGAGTTCCTCCTTGCGGGTTCCTGACCGGTTGATGTCGATCGCGGGCCAAACCCGCTTGTCGACCAGCCTCCGGTCGAGATGGAGTTCCATGTTTCCAGTGCCCTTGAACTCCTCGAAAATGACTTCGTCCATCTTGGATCCGGTGTCGATGAGGGCCGTGGCGACGATGGTCAGGCTGCCACCTTCCTCGACCTGCCGGGCCGCGCCGAAGAACCTCTTGGGCTTCTGCATGGCGTTGGAATCGAGGCCGCCCGAGAGCAATTTGCCGCCGGATGGAGCCTCGGTGTTGTGAGCGCGGGCCAGCCGGGTGATGGAGTCGAGAAGGATGATGACATCACGGCCTTCCTCGACCATCCGCTTGGCCTTCTCGATGGCGATCTCGCTCACATGGGTGTGCTCGCCGGAAGGTTCGTCGAAGGTGCTGGCGACAACCTCGACGGTCGGGCCGCTCACCTGTTTGCGCATTTCCGTGACTTCCTCGGGCCGCTCGTCAATGAGCAGCACGATGAGGTAGCACTCCGGGTGATTCTGCCTTATCGCCTGCGCGATCTTGGAAAGGAGAACCGTCTTGCCGGCTCGGGGAGGCGAGACAATCAGGGCCCGCTGGCCTTTGCCGATGGGAGTGACCAAGTCGACCACGCGCGTCGCCATTTCATCGTGGCTGGTTTCAAGCTTGATGCGCTTATTGGGATGAAGCGGCGTCAGTTCCTCGAAAATTTTCGGCCTTCCGCGGCTTTCGGCGGGCTTGCCGCTCACCGTTTCCACCATGTAAAGGGCGAAATTCTCCTGGCCCTCGATCGGCAGGCGGATCGGGCCTTCCACGACCTGCCCGGTTCTCAGCGCGGCGCGACGAACCTGACTGGGGGAAACATAGATGTCCTCGGGCGAGGCCAGGTAGTTATGGGCCGTGCTGCGAAGAAACCCAAACCCGTCGGGAAGCACCTCAAGGGTTCCGGAGGCCCTCACGGGTTCGCCCCTTTCGATGAGGCGGCGGGCGATTCCGACGATGAGCTGCCCGCGGTTCATTCCCGCGTGCTCATGCATCCCCTCCTGCTCGGCTAGGTTGAAAAGTTCGGGCATGGGCAGGCGATAGAGGTCCTCCAGCCTGATGCCGGGGCCTGTCGCGACCGGTTGGGATTGGTCGGGCAATTCACCGCGTTCAAAACCGCCCCGATCGCCACGATGGTCGTGACGGTCAAATCGCCCCGGGCCATGCGGACGGTCTCCCCGCGGCGGGCGGTCGTGGCGATGGTGTTCATGCCTGTGGGGCATTCCATGGCGGCTGGCCAAGGGTGTGGATGGGCCGCCTTCAACGCCCTTGCGTTGCTGGGGCATGCGCCGCCTCGCCATGGGATGGCCGGGGTGATGATGTCCCCCATGCTGGTGGCGTTCCTGATGCTGCTGATGAGGATGCGCGCCGGAGTCGCCGGATTCGGGCGGAACGGGGTTT
>JAGWVO010000286.1 GCA_018970845.1 Planctomycetota bacterium | reverse complement strand
GCCATGGCCGATGTTTTCCAGGACAGGCTGGAGGGAAGCCTGAAGTCGATCCAATCCGCCAAGCCGGCTCAGGTTGAGGTGCCGGAAGGTCGGCGGTTCATCAGCTTCGATGGCTACAAGCAGGCGATGGATCAACTCAAGCCGGGAGATGTGGTGATATGCGCCACCCCTCCGGCCTTTCGCTGGGTTCATTTCAAGTATGCCATCGACAAGGGCCTCCACATGTTCATGGAGAAGCCCCTGACGGTTGACGGTCCGACGACCAAGAAAATGTTCGCCCTTGGCGAGGAAGCCAAGAAAAAGAACCTCAAGGTGGCCGTTGGCCTCATGTGCCGTCACTGCGAGGCCCGCGAGGAATTGCACAAGCGGATCAAGGACGGGCAGATTGGCGACATCATCCTGATGCGGGCCTACCGGCAGGCGGGCCCCACCGCGAGCGCTTTCTCGGGTCCAAAGCCCGAGAATCTGTCGGAGCTGGCTTACCAGATCCGCCGGTTCCACAGCTTCCTTTGGGCCTCGGGCGGCGCCGTTTCCGACTTCCTCATTCATAACATCGACGAATGCTGCTGGATGAAGGACGCTTGGCCGGTCAAGGCCCAGGCTTCGGGTGGCCGGCATTACCGGGGCAACAACATCGACCAGAATTTTGACAGCTACTCCATCGAGTACACCTTCGCCGACGGTTCCAAATTCCTCATGGAGGGACGCACGATGAACGGAGCCCACAACGAGTTCGCCAGCTACGCCCATGGCAGCAAAGGCTCGGCGATCATCTCCACCTCGGGCCACACACCCGCCCGTTGCCGGATCTTCAAGGGCCAGAACATGGTCAAGACCGAACAGACTTGGGCTTTCGGTCAGGAGCGCAACCCCTACCAGCTCGAATGGGACCATCTCATCGACGCCATCCGCAACGGAAAACCCCATAACGAGGTAGAGCGCGGCGCCAAGGCGAGCCTTGTCACATCCATGGGCCGCATGGCCGCCCATACTGGCCGTGTTGTCACCTACGACGAGATGCTCAACTGCGACCACGAATTCGCGCCCAATGTCGACAAGCTGGTGATCGATGGCCCGGCGCCAATCAAAGCCGACAAAAACGGCCGCTATCCTGTTCCCCAGCCCGGCATCGTGACCAAGCGCGAATACGAAGCCAACGAGGCCTGAACCTGCCAAGGCATCCCCGGGGGCTTGGCTATCGGGGATGCGCTTTCCCGCCCTGCCATCCCTTCTTGGAAACGCGGGAACCGCATCGTGATCCGTGCCGGAGACACTGATGTCCTTGATCGACCGGAAGCGCGGCGCCCTTTATGGCTTGGCCGTGGGCGATGCCATGGGAGCGTGCGTCGAGTTCCGGCCACCCGGCACCTTTGAGCCCGTTACAGCGTTTCGCGCCGGCGGTCCTTTCAACCTCAAGGCAGGCGAATGGACCGATGACACCAGCATGGCCTTGGCACTGGCTGACAGCTTGGCCACCGGTTGGAATCCCAATGATCAGGCAACAAGATATGTGTCCTGGTGGAAAGAAGGCACCTATTCCGTCAATGGAACCTGTTTCGATATTGGCGGCACCACGCTCAGCGGGTTGATCGCGTTCACGAAGACGGGCGACGCCGGCAGTTCCGGGTCGAGAATCGGACAAGGCAACGGATCGATCATGCGCCTGGCGCCTTTGAGCATTCGGTATTCCCACCTGCTGCGGAATCAAGCGGCGCGGCTGGGTGAATTGGCCGACAAATCCAGCGCCGTCACGCATGCGGCGCCGGAGTGCAGGCATGGCGCCAGGGTTTTGGCCCTTCTCCTTGCCGGACTGATCGAGGGCATGCCTCGCGAGACGGTTCTCGATCCTTCGGGGCCCATTCTCAAACCCCTGCTCGATGACAGTGAAATTCCCGAGTCAATCGTTCGTGTTGTTCGAGGATCCTACCGCGAGAATCAACCTCCCGAGATCCGGGGAACCGGACATGTCGTCAAGACGCTCGAGGCGGCGTTGTGGGCTTTTCATGACGCTCCGGATTACAGCGCGGCCGTCATCAAGGTTGTCAACCTCGGGGAGGATTCCGACAGCACGGGGGCGGTAACCGGCCAGCTTGCAGGGGCCTGCTTCGGGGAATCGGGAATACCAATGGAGTGGATCTCAGCCCTCGCCCGCAAGGAGATGATCGAGAAAGTGCTCAACCCCCTCCTGGCACCCGCTGATTGACCATCCAATCGAAAAGGAACCCTCGGCATGCTTCATGAACCGGCCAACCGGGATACCGCGCCAGATTTGGCGGCTGGATACAAGTCCAAGCTGGGGCTTATCCTGTTCTTCGCTTACGCGGTGATGTATGCCGGTTTCGTTATCATCAATCTCACAAATCCGGAAATGATGGAAATCACCGTGCTGTGGGGAATCAACCTGGCGGTCGTTTACGGTTTCGGGCTTATCCTTGCCGCGTTGGGCCTCGCCCTGGCCTACGACTCCCTGTGCCGCAAACGCGAGGAGGCCAGGTAAACCATGGTCACCGCCATATTCCTGGCCTTCGTGGCCTTCATCGTCGGACTTTCAGTGCAGTTGGGCCGAAAGACCAAGACATCCAGCGGGTATTACGCCGCCGGCGGCCAGATTCACTGGTTTGTGAATGGAATCGCCTTCGCGGGAGACTACCTTTCAGCCGCTTCGTTCCTTGGAATCTGCGGATTGATCGCCACCCAGGGGTACGACGGTTTCCTTTATTCAATCGGCTACCTTGCCGGTTGGGTTGTCGCGCTTTTCGTCATCGCCGAACCATTGCGTCGCCTGGGCCGTTACACATTCGCCGATGCCGTGGATGCTCCGTTCAACTCGAAGGGGATCCAACTGGCCGCCGCTATCAGCACCCTGGTGGTCTCGCTGTGCTACCTGATTCCGCAAATGGTCGGGGCCGGCGTGCTCGTTGAACCACTCCTTGGAATGCCCCATCACTGGGGGGTCATCATGGTCGGCGGCATCGTGATGGTGATCGTCGCCACGGCGGGGATGGCTTCCACTACCTATGTCCAATTTCTCAAGGGCGGCCTTCTCATCATTTTCTCGCTCGTCCTTGTTGTGGCGGTTTGCCGACGCGGATTGTCGACCGCTCCCGATCAGGGTGGTTCTGTCCCCTTTCACAGGCACAAAACCATACCGTTGGTGCAGGAAGATGCGAAAACCTTAACAGCTCCCTCGTCGGGTTTGGCCGTTTCCGAAATCGTCACGACACCTTTGGGAGAAAAGTTCGCAAAGCTTGGCAAGAGTGGAATTTCAACCTGGTGGCGGGTCGATTCTCGCGAGGATGGCGAATCATTCATTGCAAGGGAAACGGAGTGCCTGGTGAGGAAGGCCGATGGCACAAGGCTGGTCAATGGGATCCCGGAAAGCCCCGTTAACAAAATCCGGCAGGTTGGATCGTTGGCAAGCATCGCGGGAGAACCCAATGCTTCGACCGGTCCCGTCTCGCCGGTTGGCTTGATCGCGGCGATCGGCGCGTCGGGAACCAAGGTAACCCGATGGAAGGAGTCGCGATTCACCGATGCGGAAGGATCCGCTGTGACCGTTTACCATCCGTCAGAAACCGACGGGTCGCGTCTGCTTCGGCCCGGCATGCGATTCAAGGTGAATGGAACCTGGCTTGAAAGGTTGGATTTCGCGTCACTCATGCTTGGACTGTTCCTCGGCACGGCCGCCCTGCCACACATCCTGATTCGGTATTACACCGTTCCCGGAGCCAAGGAAGCACGAAAATCAACCATTGTCGCCATCGCCGCCATCGGCGCCTTCTATGTGCTGACCCTGTTCATGGGATTGGGGGCCATGACCTCCGGCGTCCTGAATCCAGCCGACAGCAACATGGCCGCGCCGCTTTTGGCCCGTTCCTTTGGCGACCTGCTGTTTGCCTTCATCTCGGCGATTGCCTTCGCCACGGTGTTGGGCACCGTCAGCGGTCTTGTCGTGGCGGCATCGGGTGCCGTCGCCCATGATCTCGCGGACCGGTATCTCGCGCTTTCCCTTTCCGATTCATCCAAGATCCTTCTTGGAAAAATCGCGGCCTTGGGCGTGGGCGCGGTCGGAATCGCTTTGGGTATCGTCTTCAAGGGCATGAATGTGACCTTTCTTGTTGGTTTGGCCTTTGCCGTCGCGGCTTCCGCCAACCTTCCCGCGATCATCATGATCCTCTTCTGGCCAAAGGTCACCTCCGCCGGAGTGATCGCATCGATCACCGTGGGCATGATTTCTTCCCTTGGTTTGATCGCCCTCTGTCCTGACATGTGGGGCCTTTACGGGCTCCCGGCAAGCCAGGCTCCAATACCATTCTCCAACCCGGGAATCGTGTCGATTCCCCTGAGTTTCGTAACCTTGGTCATGGTTTCCCTGATTTCATCCAAGCCGAATCAAGGCGCTTGAGGAAGCGCTTCGCCACCCGCCTGAATCGAAAGAAATCGTTTGCCAACCAATTGTGGATTGCCAGCTTGTGGTTTTTGACAAAGGCTCGCTCCGAGAGAAGCAAACCGGCCCATCCACCATGCCCGCCGGCTTTGACTCGCGCGTCGAGATCGATGGCCATGAGTTTGTGGTCGTTGAGTTTTCCTAGCTGATTCTGAATTTTCTCAAGAATCTCTGTTAGCTTCCCCGGCTCCCAGTCTGGGTCCATCGCGCGGCATTGTTCCAGGCAGTACCGGGCTTTCTTGGCGGCAACTCGCAGTCGATGCCAATCCCACCCGCCTGATCGCCGCGATGTCCACCTCTTTCGCACCCTCGTCACCATCCGGACCACTCCATCAAAAAAAGAGGTTTTCATGTCAGGATCACCAGTGATTTTTCTCAACTGTGGAGGGCTCACCATCGATAATTGCCAATATTTCATTTCTTTTTTTGCATGCTTTTGCAGCCTATGGATTGCGATTTTCCGGTCATGCCGGGCTGCCATTAACCACTTGTGACGACTGGTACCCTTACGGGCAAATGCCAAATGGCCAATCACAACATCCAGGTTCCTGACCGGATCGGCGGA
>JAGWVO010000285.1 GCA_018970845.1 Planctomycetota bacterium | reverse complement strand
ATGGATTGCCTCCGCTTTTCGCCGTCGGAATCGCCCCGCAAGGCGGCCAGGTTTTTCGGCCTTCTCGTGGCCGTGACACTTCTCCAACTGGCGTGGGCGGTCGTCGTGCGTCACCAGGGCGCTGGCTGGGCCCAAAGGCTGCATGTCATCTTCGCGGTGATCATCGCCGGAGGTCTCGGCCAAGCCACGATGCTTTGCCGGGAGCAGGATGCGAGGCACCTCAGGGTTTTCGCGATCATCCTGACAGCCGCGCTCGTTCTCCAAGTCACCCTCGGAGTGGAGGCATGGCTCGGGAAGTTCGGCACCGGCAAGCCATTGGTGCCCGAGGCCAGGACGGCGGGCGAAGCCCTGTTGCGGACGGGGCACTCGTTGATCGGCGCGGCTTACTTGGCCCTGAGCGTCGCGGCATGGATCAGGGCATGGCGGCCGGCGGCCCTGCTGGCCGGCCCGATGCCCGCCGGGGGATTCCAGTGAACACCCCCTCCATCAACATGGCGGCCTCGGCGCCCCGCCCATCGACGGGCAGCGCCTATTTGCTGGCTTTGTTTGAGCTCACCAAACCGCGCGTCGCCACCCTCGTCATATTCAGTGTCGCCGCGGGTGCGGGCCTTGCCTGGCAAACCCGCCCCGAACTCGGATCGTGGGCCATGCTTGCCCATGCTGTCATCGGCACGAGCCTGGTGGCCGCCGGGGCCAGCGTGCTGAACCAGGTGTTGGAAAAAGCCAGCGACGCCCTGATGGTCCGCACCCGCACGAGGCCCCTGCCGACGGGACGGGTTGGGCTGGGGGCTTCCACAGCGTTTGGAGTCATCCTCTCCGTCGCCGGGCTGGGCTACCTCATGGCCTCGTCGCGAGGGCTGAACGCGGCCTTCGCGGCGTTGCTTACCTTGTTCGGCTATGTTCTTGTTTACACGCCGCTCAAGCGCGTCAGCGCCGTGAACACACTTGTCGGCGCGGTGCCGGGGGCCATGCCGCCCGTCCTCGGCTATCTCGCCATAACGGGCGAGTGGGACGCCACCGCTTGGCTTCTTTTCGCCATCCTGTTTGTATGGCAAATCCCCCACTTCCTTTCCATCGCCTGGATGTACCGTAACCAGTACGAGGCCGCCGGCCTGCGCATGATCACCGTGAACGACCCTTCGGGTGGCCGCACCTCAAGGCAAATGGTTCTCTACTGCCTGGCCCTGCTGGTGGTTTCATCGCTGCCGGCCGTCCTGCTTCCGCCCAACCTCAGGCCGGGCCCGCTTTTTCTCGGGGCGAGCCTGCTGGCCGGGGGAATCTTCCTTCGCTCGGCCATCCGCTTCGCGTTCCAACCGACCGACCAACGGGCGCGGTTCGCGCTTCGGGCCTCCCTCCTGCATCTCCCGCTGGTGCTGGGCGCCTGGCTTCTCGATCCGCTCCTTCGCGTCCGGCCCGATCAACAACCTCCCGTCATCACCTTGGAGGAGTCGCGATGATGCAGACCGGCCCTTCCAGTTCCCCGCGCCCCGTCAGGCCTGATGCCGCACGCTTCGCCCTGCTCGTGTTCCTGGGCACGGAGGTGATGTTCTTCACGGCACTGCTGGCATCGTTCCTCGTTCTGAGGGCAGGCGCCGTCGCCCGCGACGGCATTCCCTGGCCAAAGGCCGCCGATGTCCATGTCGAACCAATGCTGGGGCTTGCCAACACGATCATCCTCGTCGCCAGCAGCGCGGCGGCCATGCTGGCGTGCCGTTTGCTGGCGGCGGGATCCTCCGGCGGGGCGACCCGGGCCATCGCGGCCTCGCTGCTGCTCGGCACGGCTTTCATAGGAATCAAGGGGTACGAGTATTACCAGAAAATCACCCACGGCTTGCTGCCCGGACGCATTGGTGAACTCCACCCCGATGGCAGCCAGGCCAGGGCCCGCTACGACACCGCCGCCGGTTTCGCGTTCGTGGAGGATGTGAAGGCCCGCCTCGAATCAGACGCCCGTCCGTTGGCCAAGTCTCCGCCAGGCCAATTGTCGCCGCATCTTTCCCTCGAGGTGGATCTCCTCAAGGACATGGATGCCCGAAGGCTCACGCCCGGCATGGTCGCCCAGCGGGTTCGTGAAATCCAATCCCATGCCGGCGATGGCGGACATGAAAGCCCCGCCCGGCTTCCAGCCGTTGCCGCACATGGAAACCTGTGGGCATCCTGCTACTTCCTGATCACGGGCTGTCACGCCCTGCATCTCGTCATCGGCCTCATCTTCCTGCTGGGATTGCTGGTCAGGGGAGTCCGCGGGGCGTTGACTCAAGAGCACCTCCCCTACCTTTCGAATGTCTCCTTGTACTGGCACTTTGTCGACATGGTTTGGCTGGTTGTTTTTCCCGTGATTTATCTGCTTTGACCAAGGAGGCGCGGCATGAACAATCCTTCGGAAACCAAATCCTTCCCAATGGCCGCAAGCCTGGCCCCGGGGTCCTGCATCGCCTTTCTCATGTCGCTGATGGCCTGCTGCGCCCTGGGATTCATTCCTTCCGGTCCATGGCCTCCGTTGATTGGCGCCTGCTGCCTGGCAGGGGCCCTTGCCATATCCGTCGCCTTTTCCTTTGAGCTTTCCCATGAAGGGGGAACAGTGGCCCTCCTCTCCGTTCCTATCCTGTTGCTTGGGACCGTTCTTTGCCTGTGCCTGACACCCGACATGGTGCTCGCATGGTTCTGACTCACCGGACCAGCTTGGCCATCGCAACGATGGCCGCACTGCTTTCGGCCGGTTGCAATGCCTGGCGCGGTGGCGAGCCTCCAGGCCCCGCCGAGCGAATGGCCCCGGAATTTTCGATGGTCGATTCCCAAGGCCATCCGGTGAGCCTCGCCGACTTGAAGGGAAAGGTTTGGATCGCCTCCTTTCTCTTCACCCGTTGCACCCTTGGATGTCCCCAGGTCGCTGAGTCGATCAAGGCCCTGCAAGACCGGCTCAAGGATCGCAAGGACCTGCTTTTTATCACCTTCACGGTCGATCCCGACCGGGACGATGCCGGCGAACTCAACCGCTATGCGACGCACTTTGGCGCCGACCCTGCCCGTTGGCTTTTCCTCAGGGGAGACAAGCCCTCGTTGGACAAACTGGTGACCGACGGCTTCCAGATGGCCATCAGCAGGGATGATTCCATGCCCACCGGCAAGGATATCACCCACCCACTCAAGCTGGTGCTGATCGACAGGGAAGGATTCATCCGTTCGCGGTTTCCCGGGCTGGCCAATCCCCTCGAGGCCGCGGAAACATTTGCCACCGAACAGCGCGCGCTTCGCGCGCAGGTGGACATGCTTCTCCGCGAAAGGCCATGGTTTCACTGGTTCATTCCTTCGGCGGAACTCAACGCGTTTCTCAACGGATTGGCGGGAGTGCTGTTAGTGGTGGCTCTAGTGGCGATCAAGGCAGGCAAGCGCGAACTTCATGGCGCGCTCATGATCGGCGCGATCGTTGCCTCGGCCGTGTTCTTGGCCTCGTACCTGATTTACCACATTTTCCTCAAGCATGGAGTGGCCACATCGTTCGCCTCCCGCGCGCCCCTCGCGCCACCCGAGGTGCTCTACGGATATTTGGCGATCCTGCTGACACACACGGTGCTGGCCATCGTCGTGACTCCCATGGCGCTTGTGGTGGCGTCGTTGGGCCTGAGGGGCGGGGAGTCCCTCAGGCGCCACAAGGCCCTGGCCCGCTGGGTCTTTCCGTCGTGGTTGTATGTCGCCGTGACGGGCGTTGTGGTTTATTGGATGCTATACCGCCTTCCCGGGGCGGCGGGGTGGAATTGAGGGGAAAGACGCCATGAAGCGTTGGGTATGGACCATGATGGCCCTTTTCGTTTCGGCCGCCCTGGCCCATGGTTGCCCGAGTTGTGCTGGGGACACTCCCCCCGACGAAGATGGCGCGCAAACGGGAGGCGAGGCCGTCGCCTACGGGCTGAGCATCGCCATGCTCATCGGTGCCCCGGCCTTCATGACATGCGCGCTGGGCTACGCCGCCACCCGCACCGGAATTGATCACCCCCCCGGGGATGCCAGGTAAGCCATCAAGTCAACAAGATCCCGCGGGGCAAGACGGTCCGCAAGCCCGGCGGGCATGGGGGATAGCGGCGAGATCTTCCTTTCCTCAATTTCATCCAACTTGACGACAACTTCCTTGCCCATGGCATCGGCCAGGACGATCGTTTGCCCTTCCTGCCTCAAAAGCAATCCAGAGACCACCCTGCCATCCTTGAGTGAAACCACCGTCGTGCGAAACGCCTGGTCGACATTCCGGTTGGGATCAAAAATGTCCTCGGCAAGGCGTTCAAGCCCGCGGGCAGCGACGCCATCCAACTGCGGGCCCACCTTGGCTCCCTTTCCGGCCACCTGATGGCAGGCCGCGCAATGCCGGGAAAACAACTCGGCGCCTTGGGCCTTGCTGCCGGGACTTGACGCCGCGGCACGGACCGCCGCGATTTTTCCGACGAGCGCGGCATCCACCGCCGGCAACCCCGCCGAAAGAGATTTTGTCTTTTCAGACAAGGCCTTGTCCTTGAGGGCGTCGATTCGTGAGGCGACAACCCTGTCGGTGAGCACACGGGCGGAAACCTTGCCGCGGGCAACCATCTCGATCAGTTCCGCGCAACCATCCCGGCGAATGGCCAATTCCCGCGCCATGGCATCCTGAAGTCCGGACGGCAACCCGGTGAGGGCTTCCGTGGCCGACTTCCGCGCGGCCGGATTATCCGACCTCACCAGACTCAGGCCGCATTCCTGCCTCAGGGCAACCGGGGCATCTGAATCAGACAGAACGGTGGAGAATACGGGTTCCCTCCCGCTGCCGACATTGCCGCCTAGGGCCCTGAGCGCCGCCATTCGTAGTTGCTCCGGCAAGGACCTGTCGGCAAGGATCGTAGCCAAGCGGTCCGCCTCCACGCGAAAGGCTCCGGCCAGTTCGATCCCCTCCAACCGAGTTCCGCTTTGCCCAAGCAGTTCCTTGGCAAGCCTGCCAGCCAATTCCTGGACTCCCTTGGGAACGGGTCGCCCCGCCTGTCCAGCCCCCTTCTCCATCTCG
>JAGWVO010000284.1 GCA_018970845.1 Planctomycetota bacterium | reverse complement strand
CTCAAGGGTGTTCCTACCCTCGGGTTCAAGAAAAATCTGGTGCCCAAGCTTGTCGGCAAAACGCACCACCTTGTCTTCGATTGAGGGGCAGTAGCGCGGGCCACGCGAATTGATTTGCCCGCTGTACATGGGAGCCCGGTGAAGGTTGGCTTTGATCAGGTCATGCACCGCTTGATTCGTGTGGGTGATGTGACAAGGAAGTTGATCCTGGTTGATCTGGCGATTCAGAAAGCTGAAAGGCCTGGGATTTTCATCCCCGTGCTGAATTTCCAACTCACTGAAATCAATTGTCCGTCCGTTGAGCCTGCAAGGCGTTCCAGTCTTGAACCTTTTGAGCAGAAAACCGGTGCTCGAAAGAGCGGCGGAAAGTTCGGTTGAAGACTGGTCGCCTGCTCGTCCACCCACGGACTTGGCCTCGCCTGTGTGCATTAGGGCCCTGAGAAAAGTACCTGTTGTCAGCACCACGGCCTTCCCGCGATAAACGGTGCCTCCGCTTGCGGCAACGCCCGCGACCCGTTTTCCCGAGGCGGACTTTTCCCCGGAAGGATCGGTTTCAAGAATCAGTCCCTCCACTGTTTCCTGCCGGAGGGTAAGTCCCGGTTGTGATTCGATAGCCAGCTTGATTGCCGATTGGTAACGCCTTTTGTCAGCTTGGGCCCTTGGCGAATGCATGGCCGGGCCCTTGGTTTGGTTAAGCATTCGAAACTGAATGGCGGTTGAGTCAATCGCCATCCCCATAAGGCCGCCCAAGGCGTCGATTTCCCTGACAATCTGGCCCTTGGCCACGCCACCGATAGCCGGGTTGCAACTCATTTGGCCAACGGTGTCGGCATTCATCGTGAGCAGACATGTTTTCAAACCAAGGCGTGCCGCCGCTGCCGCGGCTTCGGTTCCGGCATGCCCTGCTCCGACAACGAGCACATCAAAGTCATAGGTGAGGGTAGTCATGGGATCCATCGTTTTTTCATGTCGACACGAGGCCTGTATCTCTAATTTAACATTGCCGGGGCCCGTCTTCCCCCGTCGCAACAAAGGACATGAAACCATGCAAGATTCCGCGGCCATTCACGAAGGGTTCGCCAAAGTTGAGGCGCCGGAAAATGTCAAGGCGGCCGCCATGGTCCAGTTCAATCGCTGGATCTCCGAACCAGAATTTGCCGAATACCGGCCTCAACTGGATTGGCTTGTCGCCCAAGGAAATTACTCCGGCCTGGTTGACAGGTTCTTTCAGATCCTGCCTTTTGGCACTGGCGGTCGCCGTGGCGCCGTGGGTATCGGTCCAAACCGGATGAATGCGTGGACGCTTGGCGCATCGGTTCAGGGCCATTGTGAATACCTGAGGCAGCGATTCCCTGGCAAGTCGCTGCAGGTGGGATTGGCTTACGATGTCCGCAAGTTCGTTGATTCGCGAAAGCAGTACTGCCCGGATCTGCCCAACCCTGTTTTGGGTTTATCAAGCCGCTTGCTGGCTGAACTGGCTGCCGAGGTTTATGCGGCCAATGGAATCGTTGCCTGGATTCTTCCCCGGCAAAGCCGTCACTATCAGGCGACACCTGAATTATCGTGCCTGATTCGTCAGTTGGGTCTTGATGGCGGTTTGAACATTTCAGCTTCGCATAATCCGCCCGACGACAATGGCGGCAAGTTTTACGATGAGCGCGGGGCCCAACCTGTTCCTCCCGATGACCAGATCATGGCCGACCTCGTGGAAAAGGTTGAAAAAACAAGAAAAGTCGCATGGCACGACGGGGTGAAGGCCAACCTGATCCGCTTCATCGATGACGCACCGCACAAGGCTTACATTCGGATCCTTGAACGCGAGTCCCTTGTGGAAAAACCGCGCGCTGGTGAAGTGAGCGTCGTTTTCACCCCGCTCCATGGGGTTGGTGCCATGACCGCCATGGAGATTCTGGAAACACAGGGATTCAAGGTGATTCCCGTTGTCTCGCAACTGGATCCCGATGGACAGTTTCCCAATGTCTCGAAAAGCCCCAACCCCGAGGTGCCCGAGTCCATGGACCGGGCGGCCTCGCTGGCGGAGGATCGAAAAGCGGACCTTGTGCTTGCCACCGATCCCGATGCCGACCGACTTGGCGCCATGTTTCCGGATGAGCATGGAAAATTCAGGTTCATCACCGGTCACCAAATCGCGGCGCTACTGACCTGTTTCAAGCTGGAGGAACTCAGGAGGCTTGGCCGCCTGAAACCGTCCAATTTTGTGGTTCGGACCCGCGTGACAACCTCAATCATCAATCGGATGGCCGCGGCGGCCGGCATCCAAGTCGTCGATGACCTTCTGGTTGGTTTCAAGTATATCGCCGAGGTGTTGCGTGACTTGGAATTGGTTGGGCGCCACGGGGAACTCCAGGCATCCGTCGATGACTTTGTGATTGGAGTCGAGGAAAGCCATGGAGTGCTGGTAACCCCGCACATCAGGGACAAGGACGCGGGAGGCGCGGCTTTGCTGATGGCGGAATTGGTGCTTTGCAAGCGGAGGCTTGGATCATCGGCATGGTCTTACTTGAATGAGGTTGAGGAGCGATTCGGGCATTTTTGCAACATTACTGTCAATCTCGCCATGACAGGACTCGAGGGAAGGCAGCAGATGTCCCGAATGCTTCAAACCCTGAGGTCGTCACCACCATCAGCCATCGCTGGAAGAAAGGTCACCGCTTTTCAGGATTTGCAGGATCCGGAAGGCCCCTTGGGCCCGCACAAGGGTGCCACTGACGCCGCAAGCAGGAATGTGCTGGTATTTGAGCTGGGTGAGGCATGCCGCATCGTATTGCGCCCCTCCGGGACGGAACCCAAGGCCAAGGCCTATGTTGAGGTTTCGACCCCGCCACGCGTACGGGGAGTAGCCGATTCGGAATGGATCTCCGTTTGCTTGGGTGCTGACAAGGAAGCCGCCAAGCTTGCCAAGGAATTTCAAGCCTTGGCTTTATCGCACGCCTGAGGGGGCGGTGCCTGAAAATGACATCTGAGGAAATTGTTGTGATTGGCGCGGGAGCCGCCGGCCTTATGGCAGCTATCGCCGCAGGACGGTCAGGCGCCAAAGTTCTGGTTCTGGAGAAAAATAAGAAAGCGGGCGTCAAAATCCTGATGTCGGGCGGAAGCCGCTGCAACATTACGCATGACTGCGACAACATTGGCATCATCAAAGCCTTTGGTCCTCGGGGTAAATTTCTACATTCGGCATTGGCATCTTTTGGGACCAGGGACACCGTCGCCTTTTTCGAGGCAGCCGGAGTTCCCACGAAGGTCGAGGAAACAGGCAAGGTTTTTCCCATCAGCAACAGGGCCCACCATGTTCTCGACGCCCTGATTGCTGAATCGGTTAATGCCGGTGCCAGAATATCGCTCCTTGAACCATGCCGTGGCCTGGAGGTTCGAGGCGAAAATTTGGTCGTAATCACCCCGGAAAGGGAAATAGAAGCCAGGGCCGTGATCCTAACAACTGGTGGAAAGTCGTTTCCCGGCTGTGGCACGACCGGTGATGGATATGCCTTGGCAAGCATGTTTGGGCATCAAATCATTCCCACTCGTCCGGCGTTGGTTCCGCTCGCGTTGCGGGAAACCTGGGTGGCCCAATTGGCCGGGATGACAATGGGTGATGTCGGATTGGCCTTGGAGGAGAACGGGGATTTGCGCGGCAAAACTCGGGGTTCAAATCTTTTCACGCACTTCGGAGTATCTGGACCAGCCCCATTGAACTTAACCAGGTTTCCCGCTTCATGGGAGTGTCCTGAAGGGCTATCCCTGCTGATCGATTTTCTACCTTGGCTGACGTTGGGTGAAGTCGACGAATGGCTCAGGCAAGAAACGAACTCAAGGGGCAGGCAACTTGTTTCAGTCGTGATGAGCGACCGGTTGCCGAGAGGATTGGCTGACCGCCTGCTCGTTGAAACTGGAATGGAACCTGACCGGCGTGCCGCTGGTTTGTCGCGGGAGCAAAGGTTAACTCTTGCCAAAAAAATCAAGAACTTGCGCTTAGGAATTCAACGAACCTTGGGATTTGAAAAGGCCGAGGTGACATCCGGGGGCGTGGACTTGCGTGAAGTTGATTCCCGCTCGATGCAATCATTGATCATTCCGTCCCTTTATTTCGCGGGGGAAATTCTCGACTTAGATGGGCCGATCGGAGGATTCAATTTTCAGGCCGCATGGAGCACAGGCTGGCTAGCCGGTATCAAGGCATCAGCTAAACTAGCCACAATGCGTCCATAAATGGAACGGCATCGCACGTTTCGCTGCAAAAGTTCAGAAACGGTAGCCTGCCCCATTTGTTTCACGCCGATTTTTCCAACATGTTCAATGATGGGATGATCTTGTTTCTGGTCGATTGCGATGAGTCAGATCGTCCGTTAGACTCCTGAGAATGCCTTGGGCATAAGGAGAAAACCCATGACCAACTTACTCGTTCTAATGATCACGGTTTCAATTGCACCATGTGCTGATTGGCCTCAGTTTCGTGGTCCTGGGCGTGACGGCGTTTCAGCCGCCACGGGTTTGGCCCGTACTTGGCCCCAATCCGGCCCCGCGGTCCTGTGGAAGTCCGAAGGACTTGGCGATGGGTTCTCGAGTGTCAGCATTGCCGGAAATATAATTTGCACCATGGGAGATCTTGATAAGCAGTGCCATGTCGTCGGAATTGACAGGGAGACGGGAAAAGTCCTTTGGAAGACCGCGATAGGAAAAGATGGAGGAAATTACAAGGGACCCCGGTGTACTCCAACGCAGGATGCCGGAAAGGTTTATGCCTTGGGCCAACATGGGGACCTCGTCTGCATCAACGGCAAGGATGGGAAGATCGTGTGGAGAAAGGATTTGATCAAGGAATTCGGGGGAATGGCGGGAGGCTGGAATTACACGGAATCTCCGTTGGTGGATGGCGACAGGCTGGTATGCACACCGGGCGGCCGCATGGCCAGCATCGTTTGCCTTGAAAAGACGAGCGGGAAAGTCATCTGGCGCTGCCCGATTGGCGAGTCCGCCGGTTATTCCAGCATCGTCATCAGCAATGCATGCGGTGTAAAGCAGTATGTCCAG
>JAGWVO010000283.1 GCA_018970845.1 Planctomycetota bacterium | reverse complement strand
CTTGCACCGCCGCCGCGCTCAACCCTGTCAAGCAACGCCGCCAAGTCCAGCAGACGGCAGCGAATCTCAAGGAACGACTGCTCGAGAACCTTGGCGGCCGGCATGGGGCTTAATGACATCGGTTTTCTCCCGGTCTGGATTTGTTTCAGGGTCGACTGAATCGGGCGCGAATCTCCAACGGCACGAGTTCGTTCATTCCACCGGAGTTCAAGCCGCCCAAGTCGATGGTGACGAACCGGAAACCCAACTCCGTCATTTTCCTTCTGGCCTCGACGCCGTGCCCCTTCAGGAAAAAGCCATCAATATCTCCCGCGGGAATCTCAATGCGTGCCAATTCTCCCGCGTGCACCCGCACCCGGCAATCGGCATATCCCAACTCCCGCAAGAATGTCTCGGCATCTTCGACACGCGCCACACGCTCGGCCGTTGCCTCCACCCCCGGTGCGAGGCGGCTTGAGAGGCATGGAGAGGCGGGCTTTTGCCAAACAGGCAAGTCCCAGGCTTTGGCCAATGCGCGCACCTCGGCCTTGCCAATCCCGGCCTCAATCAGGGGGTGACGAACTCCTCGCTCAGCGGCGGCTGCCAAACCCGGCCGATAATCTCCAAGGTCATCCTGGTTGGCACCACTGCAAACAACGGCCAAACCGAACTCAACTAGGCGAGCGGCCACCTGAAGGTACAGTTCGCTTTTGCAGTGATAACATCGAGTTCCGTCGTTGGCCCGATACGCGGCCTTCTCGAATTCGCTGGTCTTGAGCACCTCATGCCGCATCCCGATGGTGGAGGCCACCAGATGCGCGGCTTCCAAGTCGCGCCTTGCGACACTCGGACTGTCGGCAGTGAAGGCAACCGCCCTGTCTCCAAGAGCCAAATAAGCGGCCTTGGCGACAACCGCGCTGTCAACTCCTCCACTGAGTGCCACCGCGACCGATTTCATTTCAGCCAAGATCGTAATCAGGCGACCTGCAGACTCGATGGCACAATCTCCATGAGGTTGGATGAAATTATAATCGAATTTGCCAATGACGACAGCCTGCGAGCGCTTATCATCCAACAAACTGCCACAATGGCAGACGGCGCTAAAACCACCATTGGTGAATGGCAGAACTGGCAGCCCCGGAATTGGCGCAAATCGACACAAACACATTCCATCTATAGGCTTGCATCAATCACACCAATGGCACGCCGCTTGCATTTGTCATGTGACGCCGATTGGCCGTGTTTGGAGACCATTGACGATGAAAACATCTATCAAGCCGCTGAACGACCGTGTGGTCATCGAGCGATTCGCCGCCGAGGAAAAGACCTCATCAGGCCTTTACTTGCCTGAGAACGCCAAGAGCAAACCCCAAAAAGGGAAAATTCTGGCTGTTGGTCCGGGCAAACTCCTCAAGGACGGCAGCCGGAAACAGCCTGGCCTCAAGGTGGGCGATATTGTCCTGTTCACCAACTGGGCTGGCGATGAGTTCAAGCAAAGCCACGGTGAAGATGTTCTTTTGATGCGCGAAGAGGATGTCCTTGCCGTCGTGGATGGCTGATGCCGCACCGACTTACCATAACCCTTTTCTAATTTGAATAGCTGAAACCTCCCAAGGAGTTGAAGACCATGGCCGCCAAGCAGATCGCTTTTGAACAAGATGCCCGTGAAGCCCTCCGTCGAGGGGTGAGCAAACTCGCCCGCGCGGTGAAGGTGACCCTCGGCCCCAAGGGCCGAAATGTGGTGATTCAAAAGAGCTTTGGATCCCCGACTGTCACCAAGGATGGTGTGACTGTTGCCAAGGAAGTGGAGCTTGAAGACAAGTACGAGAACATGGGCGCCCGGATGGTGCGCGAAGTCGCCAGCAAGACGAGCGATGTCGCTGGTGATGGAACCACCACGGCTACCGTTCTTGCCGAGGCGATCTTCAACGAAGGTCTCAAGGCCGTTGTTTCCGGCGCCAATCCGATGCTCATGAAACGGGGTATGGAACTCGCCGTCTCCCATGTTGTTGAAAAACTTCAGGAGATGTCAAAGAAGTGCAGCAGCCTCAAGGACATGCAGAATGTCGCAACTGTGGCCGCTAACCACGACTCAGAAATCGGCACCATCATTGCCGAGGCGATGGAGAAGGTGGGCAAGGATGGCGTGATCACGGTCGAGGAAGGCAAATCGTTCAAGACGAATCATGAGTTCGTCGAAGGCATGCAGTTCGATCGCGGTTACCTCTCTCCCTACTTCATCAATGACAAGGCTCGCATGGAATGCGACCTCGAGGACTGCTACATCCTCGTCCATGAAAAGAAGATTTCCGCCAGCAAGGACCTGCTCCCTCTTCTGGAGCAGGTGGTTGAGCAGCGCAAGCCGATCCTCATCATCGCCGAGGATGTTGATTCCGACGCATTGGCCACGCTTGTGATCAACACGATGCAGTCTGGAGGCATCTTCAAGTGCTGCGCCGTCAAGGCTCCAGGCTACGGTGACCGTCGCAAGGCGATGCTCGAAGATATCGCCGTTCTCACGGGCGGGCGGGCTTTCTTTGAAGATCTCGCCACCCCGCTCGACACGGTCACGCTCAAGGATCTTGGCCGGGCCAAGAAGGTGAAGATTGACAAGGACAACACCACCATCATCGAAGGCCATGGCAACAAGGCCGAGATCAAGTCCCGCGTCGCTACCATCCAGCGTGAACTGGAAAAGTCCACAAGCGACTACGACCGTGAGAAGTTGAGCGAGCGCATCGCGAAGCTTTCCGGCGGCGTGGCCAAGATCAATGTCGGTGCCGCTACCGAAAGCGAGATGAAGGAGAAGAAGGCCCGAGTCGAGGACGCGATGCACGCGACCCGCGCCGCCGTTCAGGAAGGCATTCTCCCCGGTGGCGGCGTCGCCCTTCTCCGCGCCAGCCAAGGTCTCAAGGCCAAGGGTCTCACCGAGGATGAAGCCACCGGATACGACATCGTCGTCCGCGCCTGCACCGCGCCCATCACCCAGATCTCCACCAATGCTGGCCAGGATGGCGCCGTGATCCGTTCCAAGGTCCTTGAGGAGAAGGACGCCAATTACGGCTACGATGCGCGGAACGACAAGTATGTCGACATGGTCAAGGCCGGCATCATCGACCCGGCCAAGGTTGTCCGCAGCGCCCTGCAAAACGCCGCTAGCGTTTCAACGCTTCTCCTCACCTCCGACGCCCTCATAGCTGAATTGCCGAAGGATGAGAAGAAGCCAGCCGGCGGCGGTGGCGATGACATGTATTGATCGCTGACCCCAGTCGCAAATTTCTTGGGGCGCCCTTATGGGCGCCCCGTTTCCTTTGGAGTGTGTTGTGGCTTGCTGAACCGTAGGGTCTTCCTGGCCATGCCAGCGCTGTCTCCACTGGCCATGGCGCCACCCGCTTCGGGCGAAAGTTCGATCAGGGCCAAGGCTGGATCGTCGGAGATCGTCATTACGACGACGACACGCCTGGCCGGGGCCATCCATTCATTGCGCTGGAACGACATGGAATTCATCGACAGCGCGGACCACGGCCGGCAGTTGCAATCGGCATCGTCCTTCGACTTGGCGAAGTCCGGGCCGTTTTGGGCGGAATGCTACAACCCGACAGAAGCTGGTTCCCGTCGAGACGGCGCCGGAAACCGGTCAACCAGCCGACTGCACTCCATCGAATTTGCCAAAAACAAGCTGAGCACGAACTCCACCATGGCGTTTTGGCTGAACCCGGGCGAGCGCTCCGAGGGGCGCCCTGCCCTGAATCGGACGGAACTGTCCCGGCATCGGCTGGAAAAGAAAGTGGCTATCGGGTTGCCGGGACTTCCTCACGCCATCGATTATCAAGTCACCTTCCATGTGCCGCCGGGGGAACGCCACACGATGGGCCAGTTCGAGGCCCTGACCGGCTACATGCCCTCCGTTTTCAACCGGTTCCTGACATGGAATTTATCCACTGGCAAAACCGCTCCACTTGATGATGGACCGGGGGAACAGACCTTTCCGGTGATTTTCACCACGCCGGAGGAAACCCATGCCATGGGAATTTTTACCCCGGAGAACCCTCAGGTTCCCAGTGGAGCGCCCCCGGCCAGCAAGCCGTCTTACGGTCGGTTCCGGTTTCCCCGGGAAAAAGTGGTCAAGTGGAACTGTGTATTCAGGGTGAGAGACTCGGCTGGAATCCCGCCCGGCGCCTATTCACTGCGCATGTTTGTGGCCGTTGGTTCCCTGAACCAGGTAACAGAAACCCTCGCGGCTTTGGCGAAACGGATCTGACCACCGCTCATTGCCAAATCGCCACTACGCGCTGATTCATCCATGAACCACCCACCGAAACTTGCTTGGTGCCTTGCTTGAGGCAATTGTTGACGGCTTTCTACAGTTCAACCAGCGGAAAGCTGAATCGAAGGGTTTGGTATTTGGGCTTCGCGCCGATGAATCGAATCCCGTCAATTCCCCCCAGTCAAAGCCCGGCGGAAATTAGGTTGCGGCATCCTCGGCGACCACGATCTGTCGGGTGGCCTCCTCGGTCACGGCGCGCCCTTCGCCAAACATCAGGAGCAGGGGGCTCGCAATGTAAATGGAACTGTATGTTCCAACGATCACGCCTATCACCATCACGAAGGCGAAGAGATGAATCCCTTCGGCGCCGCTGAAATAAAGCACCACGACCACAAGCCATGTGGTCAGCGATGCCAGAACCGTTCGGCTGAGGGTCTGGTTGACGCTGTCGTTGATCATTTCCTCGGTGAGAAGCGGATTGCGGCCGCGCACCTCGCGGATTCGGTCAAAAACCACGATCGTGTCGTTGACCGAATACCCGACGAGGGTCAACAGCGCCGCCACAGCCGGAAGGTCGATCTTGAAATCCTGAATCTGGAAGATCGCGGACAATCCGGGAATACCGACAAGGTAATGACAAATGGCGATGGCTCCGAGCGTGAAAAACAAGTCATGAACCAGGCACAACAGGGCTGCCAAGCCGAATGTCCAGTTGCCGAAACGGAGCCAAAGGTAAAGCACGATGGCCAGCCATGAGGCGACGATCGCCCCCATGGCTTTTCCTTGCGTCGCGCCCGCCATGCTGGCGTTGAAGTTATCC
>JAGWVO010000282.1 GCA_018970845.1 Planctomycetota bacterium | reverse complement strand
GCCGCCGAAGCAGAAGGCGACGACCATGCCGCAAAGCAGCCACCCGATGGCCCGCAACAAATGCGTGCGTAACTCGTCGAGGTGGTCGCCAAAGGACATTCGCGTGTGCGCGAAGTAGTCGTCGGGGTCGCCGTAACGGTCGTAAGGGGAAGCCATTCGAGTCAGCCGTGATGGAACTCTTGGTTCGTTGAGGATATCAGGCGCCAGCCTTTCGCTCAACCAATCGGAATCCGCGCCACGGGGCGGATTCATCTTTATTTCCGGAGCGGGCCATGGCATGGCGGGGGGGTCAGGCCGTATGTTGGAGGGGATCCGGTGACGCGAGGATTCGCGGTTGGGATTGCCGGGGTGGCCTTGCTGGCCGGTTGCGATGTGGCGGGGCCGTGGAAACACCGCGGCAACCCGATGCGGGTCGACCAGCCAGGCCTGTCGTTGTCGGAGCAGCAGCAGCGCTCCCTCGACAGGCTGGCGATACCGCAGGCTCCCGGTCCCACCACGGAATTTGATCGTCCCGGAGTGCACGGCCGCTAGGGCATTCCCGGCGCGGCGGTCGTGCCGCGCGGGAGACTGCACCATGAGACGCACCATTTGGGCCTTGGCGCTGATATTGGCCGGCTGCCAGTCGATGCAGGAAAGCCAAAGCCTCGTTCCGCTTCCGGAAAACGCTCCGGCGCAACCGTATAGCGAACTGGTCACCAGGGCCCGCTCACAGGCCCTGGCCGCCACTGAATCGTTCTACCTCAACAAATGGCAGGACCTCGAGGAAGTCTCGCGGGTGCTGTCGCAAACCGCGCGCTTCATGGACCGGGCCACCGGAGTGCCCGTCGCGCGGCAACAGCAGATTTCCGCCACCGCCGCGGAAATCGCCCAGGAATGTTCCAAGCTGGCCACGCTGGCCAAGTCGAAGGACGAGGCGGCCACCCAGCAATGCCTTCAGCGCATCCAGATCAAGGTTCGTGAACTGCACGAGAAGCCCTGAGTCTGGAAACGGCTTTTTTTCGTGGTTTGGGAAAATCGACAACTCCCATGGCGGAAATCACAAGGGCGATTGAAAAAGGCGGGTCAAGCGGCTTGGCATGAAATCCCGACAACCCTGTTCTGGGCCAACTGCCCGAACCCCGCCGCGAATCTCCGTTGTTTTGCTTGGCGGAACAAAGCGAATTACCTGCCTGAGGTTCGGCCTAACCAAACAACTCGCATAACCTGACATGGTCTTCAACCGGCATGGTTTCAGCCCTGCGGTTGCCATCGATGCCCGCGGCCGCGAGCCGGGCGTCGATTTCTGGCTTTGCCAATTCCTGCTCCGGGAGGCTGTGGAGGGCGCCGCGCAGGTTCTTGCGCCGATGACAATAAAGATCCCTGAGGAAGTTGCGCCACCGTTCCATGGCGGGCGGCCCCTCGGGCCTTGCCAACCGGCCTTCCAGCAAAGCCCGGGCCTGCGGGTCGGATTCAACCCTGACGATCGCGGAGTCAACCTTGGGCGCCGGAAAGAACGCCTGGGGCGGAATTTTCCTGACAACCGAGACCTTGGCGACGCTTTGAGCCAATACCGAGATGGAACCGAAGGCGTCTTCCCCCGGCTTGGCCGCCAGTCGTTCGGCGATCTCCCATTGCACCATGCCCACCTGCAAGGCAGGCACGGGGCCGGAAACCAGGAGGTTGGCCATCACGGGAACGGCCACCGCGTATGGCAGATTCGCGACCAGCTTCAGGCGCGAGGCACCGGCAGCCCTGGAGGCCTCCAGCCAAGCCTCGATGACCGCCTTGTTGAGTTCATTCTTGGTCCGCAGGATATCCGCCAGGAGAAGCCGGACGCGGTCTCCCTGGCCGGAGACGGTGCGCCGGGCCAAGGCATGCAACCCCGGGTCGATTTCCGCGCTGACGACGGCCCCGGCCAATTCAACCAATCGGCCCGTGAGCCCGCCGGTGCCCGTGCCGACTTCCAGCACGGCGTCGTCGCGCGTCAGGTCGGCCGACCGCACGACGATTTCCATCAGGTTGAGGTCGATCAGGAAGTTCTGCCCGAGCTTGCTCTTGGCCTCCAGGCCGTTGGCCCGCAGCATCGAAAGGACATGGTTCAGGGTTTGCCGGGGAGCAGGCCCGCCTGGCGAAGATGTGCCGGAATGAGTTGGTCGATCGCCTTCCATGTGTATCGAGCCAGAATATCAGCTTCCAGGTTCACCGAATCCCCGATTTTCAGCAGGCCGAGTGTCGTGACGGCGAGGGTGTGCGGAATGAGCATCACCGTGAAGGCGCCGGCGCCCACCTCGACAATCGTGAGGCTGACGCCGTCGACGGTGATGGACCCTTGGGGAAGCATCATGGAAAGAAGGCGCTCGGGAGCTGAAAAGCGCACCATTTCCCATTCGCCAGCAGGTTCCCTCGCGAGAACGGCGCCAAGACCGTCCACATGCCCCTGCACCCAATGCCCTCCAAGTTCGGCTCCCATGCGCAGGGGCCTTTCGAGGTTCACCCTTGAACCGGCGCGGGCCGATCCCAGGTTGGTGCGCTTGATCGTCTCGGGCCCCACCTGGAACGAGAGACGGCTCCCCTCGATCCCGACAACCGTCAGGCAGGCCCCATTCACCGCGACGCTGCCCCCCATGGCGATGCCCGTGGCCAAGGGCCCGGCATCCACGACAAGGGATGTGCCCGCTTCCCTAGGTTCGGCGGAGACAACAGTACCCAGATGTTCCACCAATCCCGTGAACATGATCATCCCCAGCGCTTTCAGTGAGAGGCTTCACCGGGCCCCTGCCCCCGGCACCCTTTCACGCAATGATGGGAGTCCGGCGGACGGATGCCATCGATCATGGTCAGGCTGACTGGGTCAGCTTGGCCAGGCATTCGGGTGAGAGGATCGACTTGAGGCGACCAATGGCCGAACTCCAATAACGGCGCACGGTGCGCTCATCGACGCCAAGGATTCCGGCGATTTGTTCCTGTTTCATCCCGTGATAATAAACCAGCGAGAAAACCTCCCGTTCCTGCACGGTGAGCTCGCCGATTTTCTCATGAAACTCGGCCCAATGCTCTAGTTCCTGGTGGCTGCCGGATCCGTCACTCACCAGCGGGGCCAACTCACCGTCGCTGTCGGCGCCGGCCAGAAGGGGAACCTCATGACGGCCCTGGCCGAGCGGCCCGAAATTCTTGCGCGTCAGGTCGATGAGTTCGCGGCGCAGGTGAACGGTGGCGAGCCTGAAAAACTCACGCGTGGCCACCGGGGTGATCGTTTCGAGGGATCGAAGTAGCCGCATGGCGGCTCCTTGCAGGATATCCTCGGCCTCGGTCATGGCCATCAGGCGGGGGAAGTCGCGCAGCATCCGGCGGGACAGGCGCATCAGGCGGGCTTCGACGGCCTTGTACAGTTCGTTTCGAACGCTGGGGTTTTCCCGCATGCCCTCGATGTAGGCATGCATTTGCCGTGTGTTGAATTCCCCCGAATCCCCGGGGGCTGATTCGGACATGTCACGCTCCGAAGACTTGGATATTCATGGCATTTTAATGCGAAATGAATCGGGTTCAATGCGCTTGCCTTGACGCATGAAGGGCGAGTATCAGCCAACTCTTTTGAGCCAACCAACGCCGCGACGCTTTCGCGAACATCCCGGGGGCCTCCATTGGCCAACAAAAGCAGCCCAATGGCCCAATCGCGTTGGGCGCCAATCCTGACCTTGGGATTGGCAATGGCATTCCATTTGCCGCTCAAAAGCCAGGAAGTGGCTCCAGAGGGGCAGCCATCGGCAACGCTTCCGGCCGAAAATGAACCGTTGGCCGGGGAAATCACGAAATCCGCAATGGGCCGAACGACGATTGAAACGGCGTTGATGGATGCCGGGCCGGATGCGTTGGCTGAAAGGAAAAAACCTCTCCGATACCTGATGGGGCGTTGGCGCGAAATGAACCCCGAACCGGAGGTTCCCGGCACCGGTCCGGCAACCTTCGGAGTGGCGGGAATCAGGGTTTTCGCCGACGGCAACAGGATGGCACCCAACGGCTACGAATTCACCCCGATCGGCGATTTGACACTGAATTTCAACCTCTGGCTTCTTCGGAAACATCATGTTTATTTGTTTGCCGACACCGATTTCTGGATGCAGAAAGCCACCCCCGGCATAACAAACGGTCGGCAAGGATCCTTTGACTTCAGCAAGAGGGAATTCGACTACACGCTGGGTTTGGCCTGGAATTACTGGGGGGCCCAGGAATTGAGGCTTTCAGCCTATTCCCTCAACAACCTCAACCGTGGCAAATACCGCAACAAGCCTTGGGGATTTGCCGACGGCACAGTTATTGAGAACCGCTGGTACATTGGTGACGAATATTCCCTGTTGGGCACCGAGGATTACGACATCGCGCGAGCCAACTTCATTGCCGCCGGCTACATGCCATCGAAGGAACTTGTTGACAATTTGGGGGAAAGGCTCAAGCCAGGGCCGTTTATCAGGGCCTACCTGACCGGGAACATCTTCTCTTCAAGGCATTATCTTTACACCGACACGCAGCTGATCGGAAATCGGTCCTTCGAGCTTAGTCTTTTGCAGGAAGATTGCGGGTTGGCCTTTCGACCATTCAAGCAAGCTCCGCGGGCGGAATTCCGGTTTGGAGTTCTCGTGGTGGCCGATACCCAGAATTCCGACACCGACGCTTCCTGGTACGGGCAATTCCGAATCGTTTATTGAGACATGGCCGCCGGTGGATCGAAAGTCACTTGACCTTGCCGGCGGCTCCTTTTTCCGATTCCCAAAGCAGCTTGTTTCCGTCGAAAACCGCGGCATATTCCTTGCCGTTCACGGAAGCCGATTTCCCGGCGACCTTGCCGGTTGTCTTGCCGGACCAGACTTTTTTTCCATTGAATTGAACCGTTGAAAAACCGTTTTCGGTCATCACGGAAAGATCAGCGGCCAAGGAAATCAAGGGCGAAAAGGCGAGTGCCAGCAGGGTGAATGATTGGCGCAACATTTCACATTCCACATATGTCTTGTGAATCCTGAAAGTGACGGTTGCCATGGTGCCCGCGCCAAACTGAAAAAACAAGACGCCAAAAAGACGGTACGGCTTGTTTCCCAAACAAAATCTGGGGC
>JAGWVO010000281.1 GCA_018970845.1 Planctomycetota bacterium | reverse complement strand
GATGAACGACAAAGTAGAGCCCTTCAGCCATCTCACGCTCGGCCTTGGTCGGACTTGTTGTCACCGTGTTCCCCATGAGAAGCCCCCAAAATCGTCCAATCGGTTCATTTCCATGGATCAATGTCTCGTTTGCCACCCAACCCGTCAAGACATTTTGAACGAATTTGTGAACGATTATGAACAGATCCGTCTTTCCATCGATCGGCAATTTCGTCAAATCAACCTAACTAAAACGAGATTTTCTTAAAAAAGAGCGTTTCTTCTGGAAAACGACCGTAAGCTTGGTGTAACCTCAGTGGAGCGATTTGGACGATTAGGTGTTTGATGTCTGAAACTCCGGAAGAAATAGTCACCGTCAGCGATGCCGCCGAGATGCTCGGGGTCAGCGTCTCCTCCGTGAAGCGGTGGGTTGACGGTGGAGTCTTGCCAGCTGTCAAAACCTCAGGGGGCCACCGGCGCCTTCGGGTTTCCGACATCATGTCGCTGGCGCGCAGTGGCGTGACGGGCGGATTGAACATCGATTTTTTCCGCAAGAGACGAGTTGCGCCGCTGTCCTTGCCCGACCCCGCAGCCTTGTACTCCGAACTCATCAAGCTTGTGAAGGAACGAAAACCCGAGGAATTGGCCCTTGGGTTGGATCGCGCACGGCAAGCCGGCTTGGAACTCCACACCATGGGGGATGAAGTCATCTTTCCGCTCATGGACGAAGTCGGGAAATTGTGGCACGAAAGAAAACTTGATGTGGCCGACGAGCACCTGGCCACGCGCGCCATTCACAACACCTTGGCCCGCTGGAAGGAATCAGCCCTTCAGGCATCAGCGAAAACGGGTCGCCTTGCAGTGGGCGCCTGCCCGCCCGGCGACTATTCCGGGCTGGGAAACTTCCTTGTGGAACTCTCACTCCTCGAACGAGGATGGCGTGTCTTGAACCTCGGCCCCAACACTCCGATGGATTCGCTGGCGATGGTGGCGCGTGAGCAGCATGCCGACCTCGTATGGCTGACTTGCACTTATGTGGAGTCGGAGGATTTGTTTGTAACGGATCTGAAGGCGCTGCACCAAAAACTCATGAACCATGGCACGGCCCTTTTTCTTGGCGGCCGGGCCCTGCAAGGTCCGCTGCGCCGAAAACTCACCTTCGATTGGCAGGGAGACACGCTCGCCCAGCTTGACCGTGCCCTGGCCGACCGTTTCCCCGCCCCGCGGGAAACCGAAAACCGCGAACCATCCAAGGCATAGCCGCCGCCCCTGTTTGGCTTGACCCGGAACCCCCGCTGCGGATAACCGATCGCCGCGGTCACACACCCGGCAAGGCCGTTCGAGGGGAGTTCACGCATGTCTGGCGGCACCAAGGCGATGGCCCGGGCGGGCCTCATGCTGCTGGGCGTCCTGGCGGTCGGCTGCCAATCGCCCGCGATGCGCCAACTTTCTTCGCAGGGCGCCATGCCCACCGACCTCGCCGAACGCATTTCCCGTTTGGGCAAAGGCCAGAATGTCTATTCCGCCGGCGCCGGCCGCTTGCAGGAGGAAGAAACCCTCCAGGCCCTGGTGCGGTCCCAGATGCCCGACCCGCCGGCAAGCGGGGCATTGCAACCCCCGCCCCTGCCCGAACGCAAGGACGCCCCCGCCAGCCCACCTGTGTCGCCGATCAAGAAAACCTCGGGAAGCGCCGCCCGTCTGGGCACGCCCCAACCCGTGGAACTGGGCCGGCTTCATGACAGCGGCGTGGTGGTCGCCGTCGTGAACGGCGAGGCGATCCTCGAGGAAGAAGTCCGCCTGGCGATCGCCCAGGGTGGAGGCGATGGCGAGGGCCCTGCGCAGCGCCGCAAGTCGGCCGTCTCGCTGCTGGTCGACCGCGAGTTGATCGTGCAGGATGTCATGGCCAAATTGAGCAAGAACCCCCAGGCCCAGAAGTTCATGGACAAGCTCAAGGAACTGGCGGGCAAGGACTTTGAAAGAACCCTCCGCAATATCCGCGACAAGAGCAAGGCGGCCTCCGAGGAGGATTTCCAGGAGATGCTCAAGGCGCAGGGAATACCGCTCGACCTGATGCGCCGGCAGTCGGAACGGAACTTCATAGCGGTCAACTACATGCAGCAACGCGTGATGCCGATGACCGAGCGGATCAGCGGCGCCGACCTGCGCGGCTACTACGAGTCGCATCCGGAGGACTTCACGGTTCCCGACAGCCTCGCCTGGAAGCACATCTTCATCGCGGCCGCGGCGTTCAAGTCGCGTGATGACGCGCGCAGGCTTGCCGAGTCGCTGCACGCGCGCATTCGCGCCGGTGAGGATTTCAAGGCGCTTTCCAAGCAGTATTGCCACGGCGACAGCGCGCTGCGCGATGGCGATGGGCTCGGTCGCAAGCGAGGTGAAATCAAGCCGCCCGAGCTTGAAGCCCCGCTGTTCAAGGCGGCGGCGGGTGAACTTCTGCCGGTGATGGAGTTGCGAAACGGCTACCATATCGCCCGCGTGGAATCACGGGAGTTCGCCGGACTCAAGCCGTTCGATGAGAAGGTGCAGAAACAAATACGCTCGAAGTTGCGCGAGGACATCGCCCAGCGCGAGATGAAGCGCCTTGTCTCGGAACTCAAACGCGTCGCCGTCATCGAGTATCCGGGGCAGTAGCAGGCCGATGCGAGCCGGCGCCTCAAGACGGTCGCGTCCTGACATCCCGATTATGAACAAGAGGCTTCCCAAAGCCCGGGTCCGCTTCTCCCGCCATGGTCAGGATCGCCTGGCTGACTCACGCCGATCACCAACTGCCATACGACGATTGCCGTGAGGGGCGCTCCTGCTGAGGGTCTCTTCCCCCTCCCCTCCCGCTTTCCAGTGCCCTATCGTGAAGGTTCATGAAAGGATCGCCGATTCCATCGCCGCAAGCGCCCGAACCCCTGCTGCCCTGGCTGCACCAGACCCTGGGCGCCGGCATGCCCAAGTCGCGCGTCGTGCAGCTCCTGCGCATGGGCAGAATCGCCATCAATGGGACGGCCATCACCCGCCACGACCACATCGTGGAACCAAGCGACTCGCTGTCCCTGTTGCCCAGGGGTTTTGCCGCGGCAAGCCATGGCGCGCAAGGCTGCCGAATCCGAATCATTCATCTCGACGACCATGTGATCGTGGCTGAAAAGCCGGCGGGACTGCTGACGGTGGCCACCGAAACCAACACCACCGACACGGCCTTCACAAGGCTCCGGGAATGGCTGGAAGGGTCGCGCGCCGGCAGGCCCTTCGTGGTCCACAGGCTTGACCGCGACACCTCGGGCCTGATCATTTTCGCCCGGTCCGCCGAGTCGCGAGACCGGTTGCAGGCCGAATGGGACCAGGTGAAGAAAGTTTATCTGGCATTATGCCGGGGTAAGCCTGCCGACCCGGAGGGAGTGATTGACAATTACCTTGAGGAAGGCGCGGACCTGAAGGTGCGGGCTCACCCGCGGGCAGGAGGCCACGCCAAGCGGGCCGTGTCCCGGTACCGGGTGCTGGCTGCGCGCAAAGGCCATTCCCTGGTGGAGGTCATCATTGAAACAGGGCGCAAGCACCAAGTCCGGGTTCATCTGGCGGGCCTGGGGTGCCCCGTGGCCGGCGACCGGATCTATGGCGATGCCGAAGGCGCGCGCATGGCACTGCACGCCTGGAAGTTGGGTTTCAACCATCCGGGTTCGGGGGAATCGTGCCATTTCGAGGCGGTTCCGGGCCCGCTGTTTCTTCCTTGGCTGAACCAGGCCTGACTTCCTTTTCATTCGGATTGCGTCTCAGGAACCATTTTGGCACCCTTCTGCCAGGCAGGTTGCTCCCCCGAAGGGCAAGGCGGCATGGCATTTCTGGTCACTGGCGGCTGCGGATTCATCGGCAGCAACTTCATCCGCCTGCTCAGGCAGGCTGAGCCGGCCCAGCAGGTGGTGAACCTGGACGCCCTCACCTACGCCGGGAACCCCGCCAACCTTGCCGACTTGGAAAATGATTCCGGCTACAAGTTCGTGCATGGCGACATTACCGACAGGCCTTTGGTCGACCGTGTGCTGGCCGAAAACGGGGCTACGGCGGTTTTCCACTTTGCGGCCGAGAGCCATGTCGACCGCAGCATCCTCGACAGCGGCCCGTTCATCCGCACCAATGTGCTTGGCACGCAAACCTTGCTCGACGCCTCCCGCGCCGCCAAGGTTCACAGGTTCGTGCATGTTTCCACTGACGAGGTTTACGGCAGCTTGGGTAATGAAGGTTTCTTCAGCGAAACCACTCCGCTGGCCCCCAACAGCCCCTATGCCGCCAGCAAGGCGGCATCCGACATGCTGGTGCGCGCGTGCCACCACACGCACGGCTTCGACACGGTGATCACGCGCTGCTCGAACAACTACGGCCCGTACCAGTTTCCAGAAAAGCTCATCCCGCTGGTGATCAGCAACATCGAGGCGGATATGCCCATCCCGGTGTACGGAGACGGCCTGCAGGTTCGCGACTGGATCCATGTGGCCGACCATGCCGCCGGCGTGCTGGCGGCTTTCAGGAACGGCAAGGCGGGAGAGGCTTACAACTTTGGCGGGCGATGCGAAAAAACGAACATCAGCCTGGTCAAGACGCTCCTGAACCTCATGGGCAAGCCGGATAGCCTCATACGCCATGTCGCCGACAGGCCGGGACACGACCGCCGCTACGCGATCGACTGCTCCAAGGCCGAAAGGGAACTGGGCTGGCAGGTGCGGGTTGATTTTTCCAAGGGATTGGCCGATACCGTCGGTTGGTATCGCGCCAACCCGGGCTGGGTCGAAAGGATCCGGTCCGGCGATTACCGGCGTTATTACCAATCGCAGTACGGGCACCGGGGGGTTTAACCCGGGGCGCAAGAAATGACCGCAAGGGACCTTACATATGCCTTCAGCGCTTATCACGGGTATCACGGGACAGGATGGCAGCTATCTGGCTGAACTGCTTCTGGAAAAGGGCTACACGGTTCATGGCATGGTGCGGCGGGCCAGCACCGAGAACTTCGAGCGCATCCATCATCTCCGCAACCGGGTTCATCTCCATCAGGCCGACCTTCTCGACCAACTGTCAATCATCGACCTGATCAAGACGACCAAACCGACGGAAATCTACAACCTCGCG
>JAGWVO010000280.1 GCA_018970845.1 Planctomycetota bacterium | reverse complement strand
CTGGGATGGCGGGCCACCCTCAAGATGATGCAGACGATTTACATGAACCTGCTCAGGCTCATCACGAGGGATCTCTCGGCCAACAACCTTGGCGGCCCCATCGAGATTGCCGCGCAGGCGTTTTCCGCCGCCGAACAACCCGTTGAGCTGGTCTTGTTCCTCGGCATGATCAGCATCAATTTGGCGGTGGTGAACTTCCTTCCCATTCCCATCCTCGATGGCGGGCACATGGTGTTCCTGATCTATGAGGCCATCACCCGCAGGCCCCCGCCGGCTTGGGTCTCAGCGGCGGCGGGCTACCTGGGGCTCGCCATCATTCTCTCGTTGTTCGCCTTGGTCTTTTACAACGACATCAACCGCAATTTCCTCACACCCTGACCTTGAAGGAGCCGCGTCATGGATGATGCGAAGACCATCACGGAAACGGGCCTGAGCTTTCAGGCCACCTGTTTCATGTACCTGTTCGCGCTCTGCTTGGGTTCGATGACGCTTTACGAGCTTGTTCCGTTCTTGATCCGGGTGGCGTCGATGGCGTTGGGCCGCGGCTGATCCGGCCGCGTCAGGGCCCGGGCCGCAGATAAGGTTCCAGCCGCTTTGCCAGTCCTTCGGTGGTGAGGTTCGATCCTGACCGGATTTCAGCCAACGCCGTTCCCAATGTCTGCAGGAAACCTGAAGGATAAACAGCGGCCTGGGCGAAAGCCTCGGGGGGAAGCGACTGAACGGCCGACTCGGCCTGCCCTGGCGCGGGGCGGGGACGGGGCTTCCCGTCGAGGGCCTCGTTGCACAGCCCGTCGGCCACCTTGTTGGCCTCGCGGCGGACATGAGTGAAGGTGACCGTGCCGCCAAGGGCCGCCGCGGCCTTTCTGGCCTCAACAAACAGGTCTCGAAGGTCTGGGTTTTTTACCTGGTAGACGCCCTGCATCTGCTTCACCATGAGTTCCGAATCGCTTCGAACCTCAAGCGACTCGATACCCAGTTCGGCGGCCCGCCTCAGGGCATGGAGCAAAGCGGCATATTCCGCCTGGTTGTTGGTTTGGGTTCCAAGGCAATCGGCTTCCTGATAGACATCGCCATCCGGCCCGACAAGGACGAACGCGTACGCCGCCTTGCCGGGGTTTCCCCTCGAGGCGCCATCGGTGTGGGCGATCCATTGGCCATGCTTTTTCATCGGGTTAGCGTATGAATTGAAGGAAGGAAAAAGCGGGGGGTTCCGTGCAAGGACCAGTGGTGGTGATTGAAACATCGGGCTTTCAGGGCCAGGTGGGTTTGATGGTCGAGGGCGCCATGGTGGCGCGCCTTTCGCTTGATTCGGAGCGGAGGCACGCCCGTGACTTGGCCGCGAAAGTCGGGCAGATTCTGCAGGGCCATGGATACAAGCCCGCCGAAACGAAAGGCGTGATCGTTGCCCGGGGACCGGGAAGCTTCACGGGATTGAGAGTCGGGCTGGCCACCGCGATGGCCTTGGCTTACGCGACCGGGGCGAAAATTGTCGGAGTCGGTTCGCTTCATGGCATCGCCGAACAGGCCGATCTTCCGGGCGGAGTGGCCACGGTGGCGGCCGATGCCCTTCGTGGCGGATCCTATGTCCAAACTTTCATGAAGGGCGAGCGCGGCTGGGCCCCCTCTGATGAACTGAAGGTTGTGCCTCTGATTTCCACCCCGCATCCGGTGGTGGCCATGTCGGCGCGGTGGCCGGGGTGCCCCGCGAACGCGTTGGTCACCGAACCGGCTCTTGATGGGATCGGAGCCATCGGATTGAGGCGATTGGCGGCCCATGAGTCGGATGAGCCCCACCTTCTGGAACCCCTGTATGTTCAACCCAGTTCCGCCGAAAGGCAGTGGGCCAACCTTGGCAGGTCGTGAGGGAACTCAGATGCGCGCGCGAATCATCATCGCCTTGGGTTTGCTGGCGGCCTCCTGTGGAAGCACAACCGCGGCCGGGCCGCGATTCCGTCTTGAATACAGCTCGAAGGATCATGCGGGCCCTTTCACCGGAAGGGTTTATGTGATGCTGTTCGAGGCGGAAACCAAAAGACTTCGGGGAGGACCCGACTGGTTTCATCCGGAGCCATTTTTTGCGATGGATGTCACAGGATGGAAAGCGGGGGAACCGCTCATCATGGGGCCGGGTTGCCTCGGTTTCCCCGTGGCCATCGACAAGCTGCCGAAGAAAACCTACACGGCTCAAGCCGTGATGGATCTCAACGGCGGGGGAAAAAGTTTCGCCACTTGCGCGGGAAATCCTTACGGGGTCATTCCCCGCGTTGAATTGGGCGGCGGTGATGAACACACGGTTGACATCAAGCTTGATTCGGTCTGGCAGGACACCCCGTTCCGCGAAACCGACAGGGTGAAGCTGGTTTCCATCGAAAGCAAGCTTCTGGGCGATTTCCATGGAAAAACAGTCCGCTTGCGCGCTGGCGTCGCCTTGCCTGAAAGCCACGGAAAGGAAAACTCGAAGAAGTATCCCGTCGTTTACGAGGTGCCAGGATTTGGCGGAAATCATTTCGGGGCCCATGGAAGAATGGCACAAGGCCTGACCCGCTTGGATGGACTGGACACCATCTGGGTGGTTCTCGATCCGGACTGCCCGACGGGCCACCATGTCTTCGCCGATTCCGACACGAACGGGCCTTACGCGCAGGCCCTTGAAAAGGAATTGATGCCCGCGATCGAGTCGAAATTCCGATGCATGCCCGACAGGCGGGTGGTGACGGGACACTCATCGGGTGGATGGAGCAGCCTGTGGATCCATGTGACCCACCCCGATTCCTTCAGGGGAGTCTGGAGTACCGCCCCCGATCCCGTGGATTTCCGGGATTTCCAAAGGATCGACCTTTACGCGGCGCCAGCGGTATCGATGTTTGTTGACGAGATTGGCAGGAAGAGGCCGATCGCGCGGCGGAACGACAAGCCCGTCCTTTTCTACAAGGATTTTTCCGACATGGAGGTGGTGATGGGACGCGGGGGACAGCTTGGATCGTTCGAGGCGGTTTTCGGCCCCCGTGGCATCGACGGGAAGCCTCGCCCCCTGTGGGACAGGACAAGCGGAAGGGTGGATCCCGCGGTGATGAAGTCGTGGGAACGGTACGACATCAGGAAATACATCGAGAAGCAATGGCCCTTGCTCGGCCCGAAACTGGCAGGAAAAGTCGAGGTGCATTGCGGGTCGGCCGACACCTTTTACCTCGAGGGCGCGACGATCCTGCTGAAGGAAACCTTGGCCAGGTTGAAGTCGGATGCCGTCGTGGAGATTCATCCGGGCAAGGACCACGGCAACCTGCTCACCGCGGAATTGCGCAAGCGAATGGAAAGAAAAATGCGCCAATGGCTTGAAACCCCATGAGTCTCTCGGTTGCGGTTCTGGGCTTGGGGTTGATGGGCGGAAGCGTCGCCCTGGCCGCCAAATCGAAGGGGGTGGCCCGCTCGGTGGCCGGGTGGGATCCTTCCGCCAAGGCCTGCGCGACCGCCTTGGCGCGAGGCTTGGTGGACCGTATCGAGGTAGACCCGGAGGACGCGGTCGCGGGTGCCGACATCGTGGTGTTGGCGTGCCCCGTGATTCAGGTGCCGGAAATTGCCATTCAGGTCGGACCGTCATGCGGCCCAGGGACAGTGGTGACCGACCTGGGTAGCACCAAGGCATCCATCATGAGGGGAATCGGGCCCGTGCTCGCGGGAGGCGCGACATTTGTCGGCGGACATCCGATCGCCGGATCGGAAAAAAGCGGATGCGCCCATTCCGAAGGTGGTTTGTTTGAAGGAAAGCTTACCGTTGTATGCCCGGGATTGGCTTCCGAGGATTCCATTCGCAGGATTGAACAATTTTGGCAATCGCTCGGATCGCGAACCATCCGCATGGATTCCGAGGAACATGACAGGGCCTTGGCCGCCACAAGCCATTTGCCCCACCTGCTCGCATTCCTTTTGGCGGGCCTGCCAGCGGAAAAGGACAAGGCTTTCGCCGGGGGGGGGTTCCGTGACACAACCAGAATCGCCGCAAGCGACCCGGACCTGTGGGCGGGAATCCTTCTCGACAACCGATCAGCCATGATGCCGCTGATCGATTTGATCATCATGAAACTTGAGCAGGCCCGCGGTGTTCTTTCCGACAACAGCAAGGACGCTGCTCAAAAACTCTCATCAATCCTTGCCCTGGGGCATCGGTTCAGAACGGGTTTGGATGAAGCAAGGGATAGCCGCCAATAGCTTTCACCTCGACTTTGGCTTGAGCCAACGATCCATCCAGTCAACCGTTTTGCGCCACATGACAGGCGTGTACTCATGGCCCAATCCGGTGAAAATCTCATTGGCAAAACGCCCCTCCCCGGATGCTCCATGTGCCGCGTAAACCTTCTCCACAACCTGGCCGATGGCCTTTAATCCGGATGCCGGTGATCCCGAATCCTTGTCGCCCGTCATGAAAAGCATGGGGCGTGGCGCGGCGCAGGCAATCACTGCCTCGGAATCAAAATGCCGCAGCATGCCTGGCACGAAATAATAGATCCCGTGGGCCTTGAGCATTCCTTGCCCGATGAGATCTTGGTAGCGGGTCATGCAGGCGACACATGAGGCGGCGCGCGGCCTGTCGTCAAGCGCCATGATCCACCAGGATCGGGTGCTGCCCATGCTGATCCCGGTCACGCCAATCCTGGAGGGATCGACTTCGGGGCGTGAACTCAGGTAATCCAGGGCGGAAAGGTCGTCGCGGAGGATCATGCCCCAGAGGGTTCGACCCATCCACAGGTTGAACTTGGCGGCGGACATCTCACCCTGGGAACCTTTTTGAGCCGGACCGTCGGGGCCGCGCCCCTGCCGTTCACCGAAACAGCACGCGTCGATGCCAAGGACAACATAACCAGCGCGGACAAGGGCGGGACCGGCGGGAACCGGAGTGGCATTCGTTCCCAGGAGTTCATCCTTACCAATGTCATACTGGCCACCATGCCAGTGGCAGTAAAGAATGGCCGGGAACTTGGATGACGGGGACGCCGCCTTGGGAACAAAACAATAGCCCCGAACGGTTTCCCCCGCGCCGTTGGCAAATTCAAAAACCTCGTGCCAGTAGTCGCCTTTATCGGTTTTGGAGACCACTTTGAAAGCAGCCAGGGGCGGCC
>JAGWVO010000279.1 GCA_018970845.1 Planctomycetota bacterium | reverse complement strand
ATCCCCCGGAGCCGTCCTTGGTTTCGGGAATCCGGCCTGAATATCGAGTCAGCCCGTTCGCCGAGTGGGCCGGCCCGCAAACGGCGCCCTGGCGCTTGGCCCATCTCAGGGTGTTCATTCCAAGCGTGGGCCAATGGTCCTTCGAAAACCCGCCGGGAGGAATTTGTTCCGTGAGTCCGAGGAGATTGAGGTGCCCGCTCGAGTGGGAGCCGAATCCGCTGACCTCGATGTCGTACCTGAGGATATGGGGCGGCCGGGAAACGGCGTCGGGCTTCCCGGTGAAAAACCGCTTCTGGTAGTCGAAACACGGGCCCCAGGTGAGACAGCAACCGACCTTGAGGTCTTCGCCCAGCACATGGCGCATCATGTCGGCGGGTTCGACGCCCTCGGTGGGCTTGTCGTAATGCTGGCAACCGGCGGCATGAATGTGGTGGTCACCGCTCCACCAACCCGACTTGGCTGGGTCGATCCAACGGGAAACCGAATAGCGGAATTCAGCCGGGCCGTCATTCACCACAAGTTCCTTCGATTCGGCAATGGACTCCGGACCTCTCGAGCAGGTGACGGAATACCGGCCGGACGGAAGGCGGACCGTTTCTCCCGTGGCCCGGTAAACCTGCGGGTGAAAGAAAAAATCGGGAGCCAACCGCTTCGCCTGGGAAGGATAAACCCTACCGGATGAGTCGCGAATCACGAAGGCGGCGGTGGTCGGCGTTCCGTCGAACTCGGAAACCTTGAAAGTGACGGGATGGGATGCCGCGGCAACAAACGGAACGACCACGGAGGCCTTGCCGCCTCCCCCCTTCCTGTCGGCAAGCGAAAACGACAACTCGGCGGTCTTTTTTCCGGCATCGCGGCTGAACACCTGAATCGCCACATATTCAAGAGGCAATCCCGACAAGCCCGGCAGCAACGGCTGGGAGATCATCGGAACCAAGTCAAGCCAACGGCCGGCGACTTCCGATGCCGGCCCCTTGGGAACCGGAAGGGCGCTCGGGCTTTCCGTTTTGAGCGGCCCCGTCTTGCCCGGAGCATTGAGAACCTTGACAAGGCAAACCCGCCAACCCTGCTCCACCAGGCCGGTTGGATGGCTCCCCGGGAAGGCCTTGATGGCACCCTCCGGACCAAGTTCCACCGCCGCCATGCATCGCGCATCCATGATCCTTTGCACGGCCGCCGTCACTTCGGCGTTTCCCTGCCCCTCCCTGAGGCCTTCAAGCACCTTGCGGTCGGCCTCGGCGAGCGGTTGACCGGCGGCCTCGAGCGCCTTGGCGACGCGCAACGCCTGGGAAATCAGCGGTTGGGCGGCCACTGCGTTGGACGATGGCCAACTCTCGGCCGGGCACCGCCCAGAAACGATCAACAGGGCTGGAATCATCACAAAAAAGCGATTCATGATCTGTATCTCCGCCGCTCCAGCAATCGACGACAGACTAACCCGAAATGGCCCGAATGGCGATTTCCAAGAATTGTCAAAGCCAAACCGCCTGCCCAGTTTGGCCGGAACTGATCAGGCGAACGGGATTTGGCCGATCATGAGGTTGTGGCGCTTTCATTCAGCCAAAGGGCATGGTAATCTTTGACAACCTGCCCACCGCCGTTCCGGCAAACGGAGATTTCCAATGAAAACGACCACGGCCGGTTGCGACAACTTCAGGAAAGTCATGTCCGGGCCCAGCCGTCGTGACATGGTGGCCATCGGCGCCTTGGGAATGGGAGGATTGAGCCTTCCCGGCCTGCTGAGGGCCGAGCAGGCCGCCGGAATCGCGAGTTCCCACAAGGCCGTCATCATGATTTACATGGTGGGCGCGCCTCCCCACCAGGACATGTACGACCTCAAGATGAACGCCCCGGCCGACATCCGCGGGGAGTTCAAGCCGATCAACACCCCCGTTCCGGGAATCCAGATTTGCGAGCATCTTCCCAAGCTCGCCTCGATCATGGACAAACTGGTGCCCCTGCGGTCGGTTTACGGATCGCCCAACGGCGACCACGACTCGTTCATCTGCTACACGGGTCGCACCAAGCTGAACCAGCCTCCCGGCGGCTGGCCCTCCATCGGGTCCACCGTGGCCCGGCTCATGGGGCCGGTGAACAAGTCGGTGCCCCCGTTCTTCGGGCTGGCGCCCAACGCCGGCCACCCGCCCTACGGATCCCCGGGTCATCCAGGCTATTTAGGAGTCGCCAATTCAGCTTTCAGGCCATCGGGCCCCATCCGCGACGACATGCGCCTCGGATCCATCCAGGCTGGCCACCTCACCGACCGCAACGCCCTGCTGGCCAGCTTCGACGCCATGCGGCGCGATCTCGACGCCAGCGGCACCATGGACGCCCTCGACTCGTTCAACAGGCAGGCCCTCGGCATCCTCACCTCCAGCCGGTTGGTCGAGGCCCTCGACATCACTCGGGAACCGCAGGCCCTTCGCGACAAGTACGGCCAGGGGGACCCGAAGAACTACGGTGACGGGGCGCCCCGCAACCTCGAGCACTTCCTGCTGGCCCGCAGGCTGGTGGAGGCCGGCGCGCGGGTCGTCACACTCAACTTCGGCCGCTGGGATTTCCACAGCAGCAATTTCAGCGAGTGCAAGAACACCCACTTCCCCTGGTTCGACCGAGGCATGCACGCCCTCATCACCGACCTCCACGAACGGGGCATGGACAAGGATGTCGCCGTGGTCGCATGGGGTGAATTCGGCCGCACGCCGAAAATCAACAAGGATGCCGGCCGCGACCACTGGCCCCAGGTGGGTGGCGCGCTGTTGGCCGGCGGCGGATTCAGGACCGGGCAGGTCATCGGTGCCACCGACCGCGATGGCGCCCGAGTCGCGCAAAGGCCCGTTCACTTCGGCGAGGTCCACGCGACCTTGTACAAGCACTTCGGCATCGATCCGCGAACGGTGGCGCTGCCCGATTACACAGGCAGGCCTCACTACCTCGTGGACGATTGGCACCCCTTGCCCGAATTGGCCTGACGCCACCGGGAAGCCGGATCAACCCGGCTTCTCGCGACGCCCGACGATGACCCTGGAATACGGCACCTCCCGCTTGTACCGTTCCAGCGGAAACGACCCGATTTCCTTCCATGCGAAGGGCAAAGGCTTGATATCGGGGCCGTGGGCCTCGAAACAGAAATACTCAACCTCGGGTGAAAGGTCGCCAACCTTCACGGGCCATGGAACGCGCGTGGTGATCGGCAGTCCATAGTGGTAGGCGAACAAGGGCGCGAGGTAATAGGTGCCGAGGCTGACCAGTTTTTGGCCCTGTGGCAGGGCCTCCTTGATCCGCTGCATCGCCAGTGCCGGTTTCTCGCTTCGCCTCACGCGGAAATCCATCACGAACACCGAGAAATGAATCGCCATGGCCATCGCCATGGCGCATACGGCCACCCTCATCGCCCTGGTTCCGCCTTGCCGTGAGGAAATCGCCGTCGCGACAGCCAAGGAGATCATGACCAACGCCCATGGCAACGCCACGGAGACGGGTTCGACAAACGCCTCGAACCTCGGAAAGGCACCCAGCCAGGGAGACAATCCCATCAGCAGGCCCAATCCCGCGATGAGCAGGGCGAAGACGACCTGGAGTCGCCTCGCGCCCGGGGCCTGCGACTCCGCGGCAATCCATTCAACTCCGGCGCCCGCGAGAACCGCCACGCATGGCATCAGCGGCGCGAAGTATCGGGGCAGGCCGCCCGGCGGAATCCAAATGCTGGGCAAGGCCACGGCGATGCAGGTCCAAAGGTATCCGATGCGGCCAAGGCGCGGCCCCCATGACGACCGGAAATCACGAAAAACAACCGTCAGCAGCAGCGGAGACCACGGCAAGCCTCCGGCGATGATCTCAGCGGGCAGGGTGAGAAGGTGCCTGCCAACCTCGGCGGCCTTCCAGTTCGTGATGCGGCCGTTGACATGATAAGCGGGATCTCCCGTCCAAACCTGAAGCACCCCGCCCCATCCCACCGCACCCGCGTAGGGGACCACCCAGGCGGCCAGCACGATCGCCCCTGCGAGGAGGCCGGCGAGGTGGCCGGCGGAAAAAAGTCTTTTCCAGTCGCGATTGAAGATCATGTGCAGCCAGGTGGCTCCGACAAAATAGACGGGCGCCTGCAATCCCTTGGTGAGGGTGGCCATCGCCATCAGCGAGTACCCGATGGAGAAGCAGGCCCAACCCGGCCAACCCCGCTCCATGCCCCAGTGCCAGAGGAGCAAGGCTCCTCCCAACAGCAGGGTGAAAAGCGCCTCGGTTTCCGCCTGCCGGCCCATCTGGAACCAGTCGGCGGAGGAGGCGAAGGCCAAACCGGCGGCCAAGGCGCCGACTCGGCCCATGAATGAGCGCGCGTAGCCATACACCAGCAGTGTGGTTCCCAAGGTGGCGAGAAGGGAATGCAGCCTGATCGTCCACTCGCTCCAGTCGCCCAAAGCCAAGCAGGAAGCGGCAATCGCCCACATTTGGAAGGGGGGCCTGATCCAGAACGGTTCGCCCTGGGCCCTGGGAACGAGGTAGTCGTTCCGCTGGACCATCTCGAAGGCCATTTGCCCCCTGGTCGATTCCTCGCCGCGCAAGGGCAATTCCCCCGCGCGAATGAAATGGGCCAAGGCCACGAAAAGGATGAGAAACGCCACTTCGGGCTCAAAAACCCATCTTGCGGGCCGTGAATCCGTTTGGGTCGGGAGACGGGACATCATGAAACCAACCGGGCCAATGGCATGGGAAGGCGGTTGGTATCGCTTTTTTCAGGGAAATATTCAAGCCAACTGGCGCGATCAGGAGGCCAGAACGCGTTTCATGGCCCCCGTCATGATGCCGTCGATGGTGTCGTCGCTGAACGCCACCGACACCTCGTAGCCCCCGGCGGGATATTCCTCCTTGACGGGGATATACCACGGACCGCCGTCGCCATAAGCGGCCACGGCGACTTTCCCGCCTGTGGTCATCGACTGGGCCCGCAACTGGTATTCCACGAATGATTCGCCGGGAAGATGAAGAAGGCTGACGCTGCCGACCGCCAGGGCGCTGACAACCACCGGAATTTTCTTTTCGAGCCGACGCGACCACGCGACCTCGAAGGCCGGGCGGTTGCGGCTTGCACCCTTGAGGTTCGTGTTGGCGATATTGGCCAGCAATTCAGCCACGGA
>JAGWVO010000278.1 GCA_018970845.1 Planctomycetota bacterium | reverse complement strand
GTTGGCGCCCGCTTCGTGGTGCCGATGATGGGGCCCGTTCCCATCGCGCTGGACTTCGGCTTCCCGATCGTGAAGGCCCAGACCGACCGCGAGCAGATGTTCCAGTTCTGGCTTGGATTCTTCCGATGACGGATACCGCGGGTTTGGGCTTTTCAACGACATCCCGATAGCAATGTTTTCATGAGCGCGCCTGGATTTGGATCCTTCGCGTGAATCTTTGAATTGAAATGGCTGATGGGATCGCAATTCAAATAGGTGGGTTGGACAACAGCGCCTGTAAAACTAAAAATGCAAATCAAGCGTCTCCAATAGAACCATCAACAGAAATGCTAAATCCGGTTTTAGATATATGGCTTGACATTGATATTCTCGATAAAGAAACCGAATCGCCATGATCAATCAGCGCCCCCAACGGCGGTGCGAAGCACCGGAGTAAGCGGGTCGTATTCAATACACGCCACTCACTTCGCCTTCGGCTCCGCTGGCGGCTCTTTTTATTTATGGATTGAAATCCTTTTTTTAGTTACCAAATTGAAGCCTGCCCAATGGAGCGCTCCTTCATGAGCGGCTCGTTTCGCCTGAGGCTTCATTCGGGATTCTTTGTGTTTCACAAATGGTGATTCAGGTTTCCTTCAATCAAAACACAAGTCGGCTCATGGGCCGACAGGTATGAAATCCGCCGCCAAATGGCGGACCATTGGCGCCACAAAGCAGGTCTCTTATTCAAAAGGAAGCCGCCGGTTCCGGGAGACTAGGAACCGGCGGCATGAACAAATAATATGGGGAATTTTCTTACCTGATCCAGGAGAACTCGCGAATGTTGATGAGGGCCCAGAGAATATTCTCGTAGGCTTGCTTCTTGTTTTTGTCGGCCTTCTCGATGTGTGACAGAGCCAATTTCATCTTGGCCTCGTCCGGCTCATGGCCCAAGGCCCAGAGGAACAGTTCAGAGACCTTTTCCTTGTCCGATCTCGGATCCTTGGCCAAAAGATCGGCACGGGCGCCGGCACGACCGAGTTTGGTTTGGATTTCCTCGGAATTCACCAGGTGCAGCACCTGCGCCAAGTTGGCTTCGGTGACACGCTCGCATTCGCAGGGGCTCAATCGCTGCGGACGGCCGAAGACATCAAGGAAGTACGAGGAGAATGATTCGTCTGGGAGCATGATGGCGCGCGTCGGCGCGTTCTTGTCGGTGGGCAGGCCCGGGAACGAAGCCGGTGAACCGGTGACTTGGTGCACCGCGTCGTGAAGAACTTCCGCGGTCATCCGCTTGGGGTAATAGCGGGCGAACGACTGCTTGTCGGCGGCGTTGCCAGGCACGGGTTCGGAGGCGAGGCGGTAGGCGCCGCTTGTGACAATGGCCTTGGAAAGGGCCCGAAGGCTGTAACCGTTGGAAGTCACGATTACCGTCAGGGCCTCGAGCAAAGCCGGGTTGCTCGGGGGATTGGTGATCCGCATGTCATCGAGCGGATCAACGATTCCACGGCCAAAGAAGTGCGCCCAGTAACGGTTGGCGACGGCCTTGGCGAAGAACGGGTTGTCCTTGCGGGTCATCCAGTCGACGAGGGTGTTGCGCGGATCAACACCTGAAGCGATTTCAGCGGGATCTCCATCAAGGGGCGTCGGGACGGCGGGTTTGTTGTTCCGCTTGTTGACGACATTTCCCGATCCCTTGTTGTAATAAAACTGCCTCTGCAGATTTTGCTGTTGCTGTCCGCCCCTTGATGCGACGGGAATGTTCTTTCGGCCGAGTTGTCCGAAAAACGCGGCCATGTTCCAGTAATCATCCTGGGTCCACTTCTCGTAAGGGTGGTGATGGCACTGGGCGCATTGCAGACGGGTGCCCAGAAACACCTGCCCAAGGTTGTCAACCATCTGGTCGGCGGAAACCATGTCCTTGTACCACACGGTCGTGGGGGATCGTTCCTCGTCACCAACCGAGGCGATGATGCGGCGGGCCATCTGGTCGTAAGGCATGTCGTTCGCCACGGCATCCTTGAGCCACTGGTGGAAGGCGAAGGTGCCGAAGGCCCTGTCAGCCTGGTTGCCACGCTTCACCCGCAGGATGTCCGCCCATTTGCCGGCGAAGAAATAGGCATGTTCCTGTGATGAAAGAAGTTCGTCGGCAAGCCTCGCATCCTTGTCGGGTGCCTTGGAGGCCTCGAAGGCCTTGACGCGTTCGGGAGTGGGAAGGCTTCCGGTGAGATCGAGCGTCAGGCGCCTGATGAACACGGCATCGGAGGCCAGGCCGGAGGGGGTCACCCCCAACTCTTTCCACCGAGCCACAATGGCTTGATCAATCGGCCCCTTGGCTAGAAAGTTCGCCGGAGATCCCTGTGCCGACATCGGCACCTGAGCCCGAAATACCTCAATCTTGCCGGAGTACCGCACCATCACGGCGGCTTCCCCAGGCCGTTTTCCGGATCGCACCACGCCGGACGATTCCACTCCGGCGACTTCAGGATCGTTCGACTCATATTGGGCCATGCGGGTCACATCCTCGACACGGCCATCGGAGTAATGGGCCAAGGCCACGACCTGCTGCCGGGCTTCAGGCTTGAATTGGCGCATGGGCGGCACGATTTCCAGCCGTTCAAGCGTGGCGTCGAGTTCGTTGGGGCCTGAGGCGCCCGTGGCGATCCAACGCCTTATCAGCTTGTATTCATCGCTGGTCGTGTCGAACTTTTTTCCTCCGCCATGGGCAATGCCGCCGGAGGCCTTGAGGAGAAGCAGTGATCGTTCAGGCGCCTCAACGATCACCCGTCGGCCGCGCACTTCCTTGGTGAGGGTGGTCAGGTCGAGTTCGGGATCGAAACCAAGAAGTGAAAGCCTGAACCCGTTTTGACCGCTTTGCTTTCCATGGCATCCACCCGAGTTGCAGGAAAAACGGGTGAGAATGGGAATGACCTGCTCGTTGAAACTGACGGCAGTTTCCCGGGCGGTGTCGCGTGTTTGGGCTTGCAGGCTGGCCGTGAGTCCGCCGGCCTTGATTTGAATGGTTCCCTTGTTGTCGGAGATGGCGAATGCCCTTCCGGCTGACAGACGAAACCAGTTGGCAACGGAGGGGGAATAAACGGCCTCGGCGGTGAGATCCTCCCTTGATCCATCCGCGTTGATCCGAGTCACCAGGATTTGGGCGGACGCATCACGGCCGATGAGATTCAGGTTGGAGGGATGAACCTCCAAACGAGGAGCGGCACCCCATGCAGGAAGGGATGCCGCGCAAGTGAAAGCCAAAATGGCAAAGGTGCGAGTCATGGCCTGCGTCTCCAATTACCTGCTGTGATGCTTACAGGCGGAGCGGGGCCATCGTCTTGAGCGATGAAACCCCCGCCCCGCTAAGGGGCGGGCGATATCAGGACTACGATCGAATATCAGACGAGTTCGGTGACGAGGTCACGATCGTCGAGGACATACATCGGGCGGCCGCTGCCGTTCTGGAATGTCTGGGCAGGGTCGATACCCATGGCGGAATAGAGTGTGGCAAGGAGGTTGGAAACCTTGTAGGGGCGATCCTTCGGGCGTTCGCCACGGGCGGTGCTGGAACCGACCGCCTGACCCATCCGCAGGCCGCCACCAGCCACAAGGGCGGACATGACGGGAGACCAGTGGTCACGACCAGCGCTTCCATTGATCTTCGGGGTGCGGCCGAACTCGCCCCACATCACGACAGCCACATCCTTGTCCATGCCCCGCTCATGCAGGTCGGAAATGAGGTTGGCGATGCCGCGGTCGACCTGAGGAAGTTGCTTCTTCAGGGTCTGGAAGTTGTTGCTGTGGGTATCCCAACCGCCGATCGACAGCGTCACGCAGGAGACGCCGGCTTCGACAAGGCGACGGGCGGTGAGGAACGACTCGACACCCTTGTATCGCTCACGAACTGGGGCTGCTTCCTTTTCGTTGCTGAGGGCTTCGCGGACGACGCCGGAAGTCACCATGTCAAAGGCGCGGGCGGTGAAGGTGTCGATGCCGGAGATCGTGCCACTCGCGTCGATGTCACGACGGAGGTCGTCGAAACCGGTGAGGAGATCCTTGCGGGCGTCGAGGTTGAGGCCAGTGTTGGCCGTGGCCGGCTTGAGGTTGGCCAACCCAGGACCGCCCGGAGTGAAGGGGCGGTGGGCCACACCCAGGAAACCCGGTTCGGTGCCGCGGCTCATGCCACGAAGGCTGACGAACGGGGGAACCGATTGGGCGCCCGCGTCAGCGGAGCGGATCTTGGACATCACCGAGCCGAAGCTGGGGTGCTGCTGGGTGCGGTTGGTGTTTTCGCTGTAACCAGTCATGACCAGGGAGTCGGAATGCTCATCAACCGAGACAAGCGACCTGACGACAGCCAACTTGTCGAACATCTTGGCCTGCATCGGGAAGTGTTCAGAGATCTGGATGCCGGGAACATTCGTGGCGATCGGGTTGAATTCTCCACGGAACTCCTTGGGAGCCTCGGGCTTGAGGTCGTACATGTCCATGTGCGACGGGCCGCCGGGAAGATAGATGAGGATGGCAGCCTTGGCCTTGCTGCCGGAGGCCTTGACGGCGCCCATGGCCCGCTGGCGCATGATGTCGGCCATTGTGAGGCTGGCGCCAAGGGCGCCCACCTGAACGAAGTCACGCCTGGAAATGCCATCACAGAAGCGTTGAGCCTTACCCCAGATCGTCAGCATGATTGTGATCCTCCAAGCGGGCGGGAAATTATTAAAACCTAACCGGAAGCAAGCCTAATCTAGCCCATCGAGCGGATCAAACTGAAAATTAAGAAATTTTTCAAAGTTTGATTGAACGGGTTGTTCGGGCCTTCAAGGCAGGGGTAGGCTATGGAATATGACGGATGACCCACCCGTCCAGTTCCATCAACCATGTCAAACCGGGGTTGAAAGTGAAAAGACTCATCACGGCATTCGCAGTTTTGCTGGGATTCACGGCCCTTTTCAGCTTGCCGATCCAAGCCGATTTTGAGGCCGTTCCCACGGTCATCAGATTCCAGCCCGCCGCGATCAAGCGCGGTGAAACCACCGTGGTGACCATTCATGGAACCGGTTTGGAAACGCTCAAATCGGTTGATTTCTCTCGCAATGGGATCAGTTGGAAAATCCTTCCCGAGGAGGACTTGGAAGTTTCCAAATCCGCGGGCCAAGGGAAAAATCCCGCACCGAAGTCGAGGCGAATG
>JAGWVO010000277.1 GCA_018970845.1 Planctomycetota bacterium | reverse complement strand
GATAGGCATTTGTTGATCGTGAGTTCCTTGCGGACACGGTCGACAAGAATTTCGCCACCACCTCCTGGCAAGCTTCCCAATCCAGCCGCTTTGAGCCTCGTCAAAACATCCTTGAGCGGTATCTTGTTTAATTTGTGGAAATGCCATATTTCGGGTGGACTGAATGCATGCAGGTTGAAGGTTGGATATCGCTCCTTCAAAAAGCGCAGCAAATCCTCGTACCATTCCAGCTTGAGCGAGGGGTGCATACCACCCTGAAGCAGGGCCTGATCTCCTCCCAGCGCAATGGTTTCGTCGATCTTCTGACATAACTCCTCGCGGGACAGGACATAAGCGTCCTTATCCTGAGGCTTGCGGTAGAAAGCGCAGAATTTGCATATTGCGGCACAGATGTTCGTGTAGTTGATATTCCTGTCTATATTATATGTTCTGTAATTTTCAGGATGGAGTCTTCTTGTCACCTTGTCCGCCGCGGTTCCCAGTGCTGGCAGATCGTGACATTCCTTGAATAGCCGGACGGCGTTCTCCTTTGATAGGCGATGGCCATCAATCACGGATTGGAGAATCATCCTGATCGACTTCATGGATCGTCCTCCATTTGGCCAGGCCAAGGGAATCCAGTTTTTTCTGGAATTCCGCGATTCCCTTGAGTTGTTCGGGGCCAAGGTCATATTTGATGTTATTGGTAAGGTAATCGAGGCAGTCGGCCTCCTTTTTTTTCAGAATCCCGGCTTCGCGGCGAGCGATCTTAGCAATCCTTTGCTTTCCCAATTCGAGTGATTCCTGAAATGCGGCGATCGCCGCTGATGAAACCTTCAGGCCTGGCCGAACCGCCCAAAGCGCGAACACAAAGGGCAAGCCGGTCAGTTCCAGCCACTGCTGGCCAAGGTCAATTTTCCATGGATACCCGGGCAGTGATGGATCCATGGCCCTGTCACCGATGAGCAAGACAGCGTCGGCACTGGATGCTGAGGGCGAGTCGGTCATGGGCAGGGGATGGGTTGGCCCCGTGTTCCATCCGCGGTCGCGAAAAATGACTCGGGTCAGGGCGACACTAGTCCTGCTGCCTTCGTCCATGGCCATTGAATTCACTAGTTTCCAATCGACCTTGGAGTGGACGCAAACACTCCTGACCGGCCCCTGACAACCTACGGCCATTCCGGGCAAATATCGGCAGTCCTCCCAATTCAGGAATTCCACAAGCGGAATAAGTCCTATGTCAAATTCACCGGATTTCATCCGATGGGCCAGTCTCGATGGGGTATCAAATTCCAAGGTTGAACGGGGCAGGAGACGGTCAAGCTCTTCAACCAACGGCTTGGAGTTGAGGTAGCTGACGGCACCAATTCTTAGAAAGCTTATTGGAGCTGATAATCCCATAATTTCGAACCGTGGAATGAGCAGGTTTTCAACCAACAGCCGGGAATAGGCCGGCGGGGCACAGGATTTTGTGTTTCCAAGGCCCCAAGTCAAAGTTGATCGGTTTCTTCAAGTCTTTCCCCATGAGCCAATCGCTGGCCATGCCTGTTTGAAGATCATGTTCAACAATCTTCAAATCACTTGGCTCCAAGGCCAAACTTCCTTGGCTTTGGTTTGAAGAGTAGTTCACCACGGCTAACAGGGCTTGCGAACCATTCCCGATTTGCATGGCGATCAGGTTTCCATGGGACGGGTTGCCTTCCCATGCCTGAAGAGGTTGGAGGCGTTTCCATTCCCTGCTGGCGGCCCATGAGGAGATCGCCATCAAGCGCTTGTAAAACGCGAGTGTTTGGGGATCTCGGCGTTCATCGGCGGCCCTGGAAAGGTGAACCGAATCCTTGCGCTTGAATCCGTGTTCCTGTCCATGGTGGAAAAAGCGCAACCCGGGGGAAAGGTAGGTGATCACCGCCGCGGCATTCAGTCTTTCTTTGAAAACTTCGGGAGATCGGTTTTCATCATGGTTTTCAAGGAAATGGGCGCACTTGTGAAGGAACCTTGGTTCAGCCATCAAGTGGCCTGAGACTTCATGGGCGCCACCATGGGCTAGCCGTTCATAAAGGCGCTTGTCGTAGCAGTAGTCAAATCCTTGGCACATGAGATCCCATTCCCTGTCCCAGTAGCATTCCGCGAGGAACTGAAATCCGGGAGCAACATCCCGGGCCGCCTTGATGATTCCGGGCCAATAATCGGACTGGTCGGCAGCGACTCCGGGAATGTCGATGCTTTCATGCCCCCATGTGGTGAGGAAGACATCGGATAGCGGCAGCATGGCCATGTCGCATCTCACCCCATCGCACAGGGTGGCGATGGCGGCAATCAGTTCCTGCTGGGCGGACCTAACCGCCGGGTGAAACAGGTTGAGCTGGAAGGTGTCGGGCCATGGGGGAAAGTAAGGGTCCTTGCCATGTTTGAGAAACGGGCCTCCCGGGTGCGCGGCTTCGGCCTTGCCGGCCGAACTCGGGGCATCACACCTGAAGAACCAATCGGGGTGATTGACGGCCCAGGGGTTGTCGAGGCCAACATGGTTGGGGACGAAGTCGAGCATCAACTTCAATCCATGGCGGGCCGCGTTTTCGCGAAACGACAAAAGGCCTTCAAGGCCACCCCAATCGACATGAGGCACCCAAGCCTCGATGGCGAAAGGCGAGCCGAAGACATCGTTCACCGTCCAATCAGGAAGATGGCTGGAATGGTCCGCGGAAATGATCGGGTTCCTCAGGGAGACCTCGCGGGACCGGGGGCCGGTTTGCCAGGCGCCCAGCAGGTAGATCCAGTCGAATCCCATGGCCTTGATGGAGGCGAACCAGCTTGATGGAACGCCGCCAAGCCCCTTGGCCTCCCGGCACTCGGTGGCGAACTCGGCGAGAAGTCGGCGCGGGTGGGCTTGATAAAGCATGGGCCATGACATGAGACGGGACTCCAGTCAAGTTGCCGGGCCTGAATAATCCTGCCTGATTCGGTTGGTTTTGTAGGCTTGGGCCAACTGTTCAATGAGGGAGCATCGTTCCACGATCTCCTTGCCTGCCTCAGTATCGCCCACTTTTCTGACAGCTCCCCAGTCCTTGACCGTGGTCACTTTGGGAATGATGTCCGTCCCTGAATGGACGGCGGCTGACACAGACTCGAAATGGTGATGCGTCGCCAGGAGAGTGCGGGCTGGTTCCAGCACGAGGGTGTAACCATGGTCTCCATAGGCTTCCGAGAACGCGCCATCGATGGTGATGGCCTTTCCGGATTTCTTGATCGGTGATTCCCCTTTTTCGATCTTCACGGGCACATGGCCGTTCACCAGCAGTCCGTTCCCGTCGGCGATTCCGAATTCCGCCAGTATCTTGTCGCAGAACCACGATTCGTGAATGAGCGAGAAGTAGGGGTTTTTCGTCTCGACATGCGTGAGCGGGTCGGCGATGAAATCGTTTTGGAAGGTGCAAATCCTGTCTTTGCCGAACAAGGGTGACAGCGGGCCGCACCACAGGTACCAGCACATGTCGAGATCGGTTTGGGCCGGGTGATCGACAACGCGGGCGATGACGGCATCCATGGCTTCGAGCAAATACCTGCCCTGGCGCATGGCGCCATCCACGGGAAAGGCGAGGAATTCCCCCCGGGAGTCGACGGGAACGCAGCCGTGGAAAATGACATGCTTGTCCCTTGTGAGGTACATGCTTCCGCGGTTGCGGAGAAAGACGACATGCTGCCACAGTTTCCGGCTTGCGAGGAAATGTTCCCGCATCCTGGCCATGCAGGCCTTTTCGGCGGGGTGCAATTCGTAGGGCGCATCGGCTCGAAGCGTGGGAAAGTGCCGATCCCTGAGGGGATATTTTTTGTCGCCGATGGCGACTGTTCCCTCCACCGGATCAATGCCCGCGAGGATTTTCCATGAATCCAGGTTCCATTCCGGGTGCCTGGAGATCATCTGGCCCTCGAGCTTGAACTGCATGATGGCTGCCGCCTTCTGCATGCGGGCCACAAGGGTGGCGTCGTGCAGGTCGGTGCCTTTCGGCTTGAAGCATTCGACCGGATCGTTGGCATAGCATTCCTCAACCAGCAGCTGTAAAGGCAGCAGCGGAATGCCGTAACCCTCCTCCAGTTGTGCCAGCCTCCTGTATCTCATTGACAACCTGAGGACATGGGCGATGCAGGCCTCGTGGCCCAGACAGGCGCCCAGCCATGCCGTGTCGTGGTTGCCCCAGGTGAACGCCAGGTTGGGTTGTTGCATCAGGATGTCGACCACCCTGTCCCCGCGCGGGCCCCTGTCCCAGCAGTCACCTGCGATGATGATCTCATCGACTGCCAGGTTGCGAACCAACCGTGCCATGACCCTCACGACATGGGAACACCTGTCATGCCTTGCCAAGGTCTTGAGGGCGTTTTCCGCGAACCTTTCCGCGCTTGGATTTCCCGCTCCCGTGGCGACAAGTTCCAACAGGAGCGGCCTGTATTCCGCCGGGCAGAGGGCCTTGAGCCGATCGACGGGCAATCCTCCCGCTATTTCCCTCACCAGGCGGAGAAGGTGACCCAAGTGTCCGAGCAGTTTCTGGTCGAAATCCGCTTCCGAGGGAAGCGTCTTCCGGAAATCCTCCATCGTTTCATGGGGATAAAACAGCAGGCTCAGGATCTCCTGGACGAGCCCCTTGTCGGCATGGTCGGAGAATAGACGCTCCACGATGGGACGCAGCGTGCCCGAAGCGTTGTTGATCACATGGCGGAGCTTGACATCGTCGCCATGGATGTCGCTCATGACATGGATGACGCCCTTGGGCAGGTCGAGGCGCGCCGTTAGCCTTGCCAATTCCGCCAGGCAGTAGTCCAGGTTCGGCAATTCCCTTGCCAGGGTTTTTAGGATGGCGTTGTTGGGCGCGGGTTCCACGATCGACTCCCTAAGACAAGGAACTTGGTTAAACTATGCCCATGGCGGGAAGGTGCTACTCCCTGTTTCGCGGAGATGATTCATGAAGGGCGTGCTGGTCATCGATATCGGTGGGACCAATGTGAAGATGAAGCATTCCGAGGCGGATGAGATTCGCAAGTTTCCATCAGGCGCGGAGATGGGGCCCCCCGAGTTCACCCGGCAGGTTCTTGAACAGATTGGCGACTGGAATGTCGAGAAAGTTTCCGTCGGTTATCCGGGGCCAATCGTGAACGGCCGAATCCACTTGGAGCCTGCCAACCTGGGGCGGGGGTGGGTTGGATTCGAC
>JAGWVO010000276.1 GCA_018970845.1 Planctomycetota bacterium | reverse complement strand
AGGATCGGATTGTTCTGCCGGCGGCGGGTGAGGATGTCGATCACCTGCCGGATTTCAAAATCGCGGCCGATGACCGGGTCGATCTTGCCCTCGCGGGCCCGGGCCGTGAGGTCCTGGGTGAACTGGTCGAGGCTGGGAGTCTTGGAGGAGCCGCCGGGCTGCCCTGGGGCTGCGGCACCGGCGCCGCCGGCGGCCGCCGCGGGGGCCGGGGCGCCGGGATCCTCCTTGCTGTGCGCCAGAAGGGTGGGAAGGTCGCCGGCGACCTTCTCGCTGGAGAGCTTGTTCAGCTCGGAGCTCACGGCGCGGATGCGGGGCCCGAGGTCGCGGTCGCCAATGAGCGTGGCCAGGAGATGGCCGCTGCGGATGCGCCCGGCGCCGAGGTCGATCGTGGCCATCAGCCACGCCTGCCGGATCCAGTCGGGCAGCTCGGGCGAAAGCTGGGGGGCGCGGCCGTTGCCGGTCTTGAAGCCGTCCATGGCGCGCGTGAGTTCCGCCCGCACGCGGCCCTTGTCGAGGTCGTAATGCCTGAGGATCACGTTGATGTCGCTGTCGGCGGCGTCAAGCAGCTTGAGCAGCCAGTGCTCGACCTCGACATTGAAGTTCGTCTTCGACAGGCACAGTCCGGCGGCTCCCTCGAGCGACTTGAGGCATGTCTCGTTGAGCTTCTCGGTGAGGGACCGAAGGTTCGTGCCGGCCATGAAGGAACTCCGTTGGATGGGATGGGCGATTCATCGATGCCGTCAGGCGCCCGGCAGGACGACATCGTCCACCGTGTTCCCGCGTTTATCCTTGGATAACCATATGGAACGGCCCAACACCGGGGTATCCCCGCCCAGAACCGGCTCGGGCACGGATGGCCCCGCCAGTTCGAGGCGAAGGTTGAAGCCCAGCCCCGCGGGAAGGTAAAGCCGCACGAGGTCGAGGACGATCCGGTGCAGGGGCGTGTCGACGGGTTGGCCGCCAAGCTGTTCCGCGGGAAGGAACTGCCTGAAGGTCGCGGAGTCGAGGGGGCCGATCCGCACGGAGACATGTCCCTGCAGGTCGAGGGCGCGCCGTCCAAGGGTGGCGCCGGTGCCGAGGCCGCCCACGCCCTGCCGGGCTCCCTCGAGCGCCGCGGATCGCGAGAGGCAGGTCTGGTTTTCAGGATCCAGCGGAATCCAGCGGGGGGAGAACGACTCGACCGCGACGGGAAAGCCGAGGTAGTCGGAGAGCATCGAGGCCAGGCCGCCCGCCGTCCTGACGCGCCGGGCGAGGCTCGCCCCGTGGATGATGAGGAACCGGTCCTCGAAGGGGGGAAGCGGCGGGCAACCCGGGCGCTGGCGCTGGTGGACGGGGTCGTCATCGGGGGGCCGCCCGACGACGCCACGGCTAGGCAAAAGGCCCTTGCCGACGAGGGACATCATCGCTTCGGTCGGTTGGTCGAATCCGCCCGGCCGGCGGCAATAGTCGGTGACGAGGGCCACCGAGGGCCTGTATTTGGCCCATGTTCGGTAAAAATAGGAAATCAGGCGATGATTGAAGACATCGAGCCAGGCGCGGAACGCGCCTCTTTCGGGATTGTCCTTGTCGCGTTCCACCCGCTGGATCAGGATCGTGTAGTGCTCGGGAAGCACGCCGCTGGGCCCCTGCAGGCCCAGGAAATTCACTTCCATCACCGGGGCGCCAGCCGCGGCCTCACCATCATCCGGCGACGCCGCATCGATCCCCTGGATCTGGCTGGCGGCGAACCCGAGGTGGTTGCGGACCCGGAACCGGACCGACTCGCGCCCCAGCGGCCCCTGGGTGCCCGGGTCGACCACATCCTCCTGGAACAGCCTGAGCAGGTGCACGGCCTCGAAGAACTCGAACTCCCAGGGCCGGCCCACGAGCCGCCCCAGCAGCGTCCATTCGGGCAGGCCCGGCTTTTGCCTGGGCAGCAGCCGCGCCGCTTCCGCGGATTGGGCACCCATGGGATTCACAGCAGCGGCACCTCGCCCGAGCGAGGCGGCCACACGCACACCGGCGAGTCGGACCGCTGCTCGCGAAGCACCAGCCGGATGAAGCTGTTGACCGAGCAGTATTGCCCCAGGAACCTCTCGAGCACCGTGGCGAACATGACGGTGCCGATGCCGTTGAACTTTTCCGGGTCGAGCACCAGGGTGATCTCGGTGCCGCGCACCAGGCCGCCGGCGAAGGGCCCGCCCATGCGAACCGTCATCGGCTTGGTCGACAGGCCGACAATTCCCTCGCAAACCATGCGGTTGGCGAGCGATCCCTCGGCGCCGCTGGCCTGCCGCGTGGGATCGTAGAGGGAGATGATCTCCTGAAGGACCTCGGAGCCGCGCTGGGGATCGGTGATGCTGGAGAGGTTCAGGTTCAACTGCGAGACAAGCCGCCAGTAGGCGTCGCGGCGGAGGGCCCGGCGCAGGGGCAGCGAAGGCGGCCTGAGGATGGAGATCCGCGAGACGGGCGCGGCGGCCTCGAGGTCGAAGCGGATCCGCTCGCCCAGCTTCTTCAACTGCTCGGGCAACTGCCTGTTGGTGCACATGGTTTTCACCACGAGCACCTTGTCATCGGAAATGGCCGAGCGGAAATCGAGGTCGACCAGCCGCAGGTGCACATCGGTGCCGGCGTCGTCGGGCTTGGGCGAGGGCTTGCGCGCGAAATGCCACAGGGCCTTGCGGTCCGGTTCGCCGACGCCCTTCCTGAAGGAATAGAAGGGCCGGTACTCGGCGCCGGAGTCGCCCTTGGCGGCGGTTCCCTCCACCGACTCCACCGACCAGATCTCCATTCCCTCGGGATGCGCCACATCCGGCACCACGAGGTATTCCGATCGAGTGCGGTCGACCACCACGGGTTCGGCCGTCTTGGGAAACAGGTTCACGACGGGCGTGCAGCCCAGGCGGAAGGTGCCCGCGTCGATACCCTGCTCCAGCAGGGCGCTGGTGCGGTCGAGGTAGACGAGGATGTCGGCGGCCCTGTCGCAGTTCTCGAACAGCCGGCCCGGGTTCTCCAGCCGGAAAAAATGAAACTTGGCGGGGCAGGCGAAAAACTCGGTGAGCAACCTGAGGCCCTGGGGAGACGAGGCCGGGAAGGGGAACAAGGCCTCGTCCGGCTCAAGGCCCGAAGGCCGAAGGGGCACAGGTCCCTGGACGAACCTGGGCGCGGCCTTGGCCGCGCCGGGCGGCACGACCGCCATCGCCCGCGAGTCGTTCACCAGCGCCTGATGGAGGATAGGCGCCAACTGGCTATCGGAATTGATGAAAAATCTGAGGTGATCCGGAGACAGCGACGGCAGCCTGAGGTTGCCCAGCGCCTCGATCCTGATCCGGATGACCGCGGCGGTGCCTCGCGGCGCGGCGATGTTCTGCGGAAACGGCGGAACCAGGCACTGGGCCTCGGTGATCCGCAGGGGAAGAAGGTCCACCGGGAAGCAGGTCTGGAACCTGCAGGCCATCCCGGCGACCGGCTGGGTGCGCAGCATCGTGCCCCGCTGGAGCCGGAACACACCGCCCTGGGTGGCCCGGGCGTGGTCGTGGTCGAACTGCAGGATGGCCACCGAGGGAACGGGCGCCATGAAGTGCGGGTATAGCTGCTGCAGGATGCCGTCGGTCAATTCCGGGAACTCGTCGTCCAGCCGGTGCTGGATGCGGGCCCCCACGAGCGCGAAACCCTCGAGGAGCCGTTCAACATGCGGATCGGAGCCGGTGTTCGCCTCGAGCAGCAGGCGCCCGGCCGTGGCCGGATACCGGGTGGCGAATTCCCGCGTCATCTGGCGCAGGAAGGCCAATTCCCTTTCGTAGAAGGGGTAAAGCTCCCGGCTCATTCCAGCCTTGCCTCCTCGACCTTGGTCTGGCCCGTCACCAGTTCGAGCAGGGTCTCGAAGACCACCTCCGGAGCCGGATCCAGGCGAAGCCGGCCCTCGATGCGGTAGTTCAGGCTGCTGTGCCTCGTCGATTTCTCGTCCTGCACAAGCCTGGCGCGCACCGAGGTGATGCGGGGTTCGTGGCGCGTGATCGCCTTTTCAAGCATGCGGGCGATCTTCTGGCGGTCCTCGGTCGAGCTGGCGTAAAGGCTCACCACCTCGGGCATGCCGAACCGGAAGACAGACTCGGCGAGGAGGGGATAGCTCTCGATGGCCTTGTCGAGGTTCTGGCGGGTGTTGAGCAACTCCTCGACATCCCTCTGGATCGCGGCGATGAGCTGGGAAAGGGTGAACCCCGGATTCGACTTGGTTCCAAGCGAATCGGGATTGATGAGCCTGTCGAGAACCGAAGGCATCATCCCGAACTTGCGAAGGTCGTTGGCCTGCATCACCCGCCCATCCACCTCCCGGTCATGTCGAAGGTGACCTTTCCGGCATTCATTTAAGATACCGGGACCATCGTTCAGGTGGTGATGGTCAGTTCCCTGATGTCGGTCAGGTTGGATTCATCCTCGCCAACAAGGAAAACACGCGGGCCGAAGCCGCGGAGGAATGAGGGAGCCTCGGGGGCCACCGGCATCCAGTCGCGTTCCCGGCCGAGCCTCACCGTTTCAAGGCCGTGGGATTGCGACCCCAAGTAAAGGGCCGGGAGGAACACCGGGCCCGTCGCACCGTCAACCATGGCCAGGTTGGCGGGCATCCACAGGAGGTCCCGGGGCGATTTCGGCGCGTTGGTCGCCATCGAGGCGACTTGATCCAGCGGAATCCAGTAGTAGTTCCCCTGGGCGAACACCTCAAGAACCCCGGCGAACAGGTCGTCGGCGTCCCGGATGAGTTCAAAAGGCTTGCCGTTGAGGGTGCCCTTGAGGACCGGGTCGGTGGAATTGGCCTCGCCGAGCTTGGCCTGGAAGGCGGAGTGGTCGCCGGCCGCCAAGGCTGAGAAAGCCTCGAGGCGCGCGAGTGTCGCCGGGCCGGGATCCATGAAGAAGCGGGGCTTTCCCCCCTCGAGAACCTTGCGCCTGGCCTCCTCGGACTTCAGGCAGTTCCTGTAGTTACCGGCGGCCAGGTGAAGGTCGGGGTCGTCAAGCGTCAGCGCGTCCACCTGGCGCGAGGCCCTCTCGAGATCTCCGGCGAAGGAAAGGAGTTCGAAAAGGAACAGCCGCGAAGGTTGGTCGGCCGGCTTGGACCGCACGACGGCCAGCTGGGCCTCGACGGCCTCGGACAACTTGCCCTTCCGGAAAAGCTCCGACGCATCGGCCATGATTGGTCTCCGGAATATTGGTATTTTGTTTCAGGAAGC
>JAGWVO010000275.1 GCA_018970845.1 Planctomycetota bacterium | reverse complement strand
TCGCACCTCAAGAATTTGCAATAGTATTTCGCGAATGCTGTCTATTACGGGAACTGCTTTTCCTAGCTTGTCACTAATATATCCGATATCAGTCAAACCCTGTTCCGCGAGTTGAAAAATGGAAACCCCTTGGGCCGCGAGCGCGCCAATAAGATTCAGTATGGTGGATTGGGATGCTTTGCCGTTAAGTTCGGGATCATAGGAATCGGATATTGCGGACCCAATCACTTCAGCGTAATTCCCAATCATCGTGCCAAGCATGTTAACGCTGTCCGCGGTTCCCTTTGAGAGGCCGCTTTGAAGCAGTTCATCCGTCAAGTTGCCGTGCTGCCTGACCGCATTGAAACCATTGGCGATGGATGCCGTTGCGGTTACCAGTTTCAGGCCGGCAATGGTGGCTCGCGACGCTAACTCACCATATGTTGCCTTTTCGATGGCGCTGAGGGCTTCCCACTGCCTGTTAGTTTCGTCCCTTGCGGAGCGGAAATTAAGGATTTCACGAAGGGCCGCGATGAAATAACGGATTTTGTCGTTGTAACACGGGTCATCTTCCGCCGGCGCGGGCGGGAGATAGGGTTCCACAAGGTCGTTTTGCACGCTTGGGAAAATGATTCCCCGCGTTGCCGAGTATGAAGGTTGGGGAACCAGGCCGCTGGCCGCCAAAGCCACCGTGACGCCAACCTCGCCGTTGGCTCCCGCTTGCAGGTTGGTTGACACCACCCTGGTGGCGCCATTGATGTCGATGGCCAACTGGCAGGGAACAAATGACGGAGGGCACGATACCGAAACCAATCCGGCCGAATCCGTGACTTCCGTGTCGATGATTGTTCCATCATCGGTCTTGATCGTCACGACGGCGTTGCCGAGTCCGTTGCCATTTTGGTCCGTGAGGCGGATGGCCCGCTTGGTGAGTTCAACCGATTGGATGGAGGCGGAAATCAATTGACCGGCCGCCACCGTCACAGTGGCGGAGGAGATCCCCAGCAATCTACCGCTGGGCGAGTCACCTTGGCTGCCGGCATAGACATAAACCCTGTAATCACCGGCCGGATAGTTGGTCCAGCTTCCAATCAGGCCTCCGAATGACCCATCGGATGTCCTGGAAACGGTAATCCGCGTACCGAGCCTGACGGCGACAATCTCCAATCCTCCTTGGATTCCAGAGGAAAGAAAGCCGTCATCGTTGGCTTCCAAAGAACCGTTTGGCGTGAGTTGAACTGGGAGATCCGTGGCGCCCGTGAGATTGATTGAAGCAAGAACGGCGCTGCCGCCATTCGCGAGAACCACAAGCGATACCGCTTCCGGAATCATTCCGGCAAACGATGCCCTTCCCGCGCTGTCGGTGGTCGTTGAAAGGGTCAGGCTCCCGAGTCGGGCTTCGACCGTCGCGCCTGAAACCGGTTGCCCTGTCCCGTTGGTCACCAGCAGGGGCCGGGATGCCTGGCCTTGCGTGAGGTCTTTGCCAAGCAGTTGCCTGTCGGATGCGCCCACCTCGACCAGCACGGAAGACCATGTTCCCGGTCCCGTTTGAGCGAGGATGCGGTAGGTGCCAGCGGCCGTTACCTCAACCGAGTACCGGCCCATCGGGTCGGTGCTTCCGGAGTAGACCGCCTGGCCACCCGACAGGACGATGAACGGATAACCGGTGGACGGGATGTTCGCGATGTCCTGCACGGCGCCTGAGATCTGGCAACCGGCAACCTGGATGTTCGCCGTGACAGGCTGGTGGCCCGAGATGGTGATGGCCTGCCGGGCGCCCGCGAGGGGATTGCCGACCCATTCGAGGATGTAGTTGCCATCAGGCAACGACCCGACGGAATACGCGCCTGACGATGTTGTTTTCACCTCGCGAAGATAGCTGTCGGCCGGCGAGGCGGATGTGAGCCGGATCGTGGCGCCGGCGACGGGAGCGGTTCCGTTGGTGACGGCGCCGGAAACCGAGCCGAGCGCCTGGAGACTGATGTTGGTGAGCAGGCCCGTCGCACCAGAATTGGCCGAACTCCGGAACTGCAGGAACCCCGGGCTTTCGCTGAAGAGCGTGCCCGCCTGGTTGGGCAGCACCCGCAGGGTGTATTGGCCGAGGGAATCGGTGGTCGTGGTGCGGACCCGGCCGTCGGGTCCCTTGAATCCAACCAGGATTCCCCGCAGCGTGGTGGCGGGAGTGGCGCCCGTCGTCACCGTTCCCGTCAAGGCCACCGAGGTCTGCAAGCCGAGCACACCGGCCGATACCGAGGATTGGGCGTTCGTGAATGTCACGGACTGGACTTGGGATAATTGGGATGCCGTTGAGGCTTGCAGTTCGAACGAGGCCCCGCCCAATCCCGTGAAGGAGTAGGTGCCATTGGCGGCGGTTGTGGCGCTGCGGAACGATCCACCTCCCGTGAGCGTGACCGTCGCCCCCGCCACGGGATTGTCGCCGCTCTTCACCACCCCGGAAATGATCCTGCCCGTTTCCAGCGTGAAGTCGCGGTTGGTCGGCGCCGTGACAGCAAGCTGGGTGGATAATTCGGTGAGTCCATCCTTGGAAACGGTGAGGTTGTAGGCCACCGACGGCTGAAGCAGCAGGGAATACATTCCGCGGGAATCGGTCTCCGAGGTGATCACCTGGCCGGCCAGTTCGGCAACCACCTTGGCTCCGGAAACAGCCCTGCCTGTGGAACCGTTGATCACCGTTCCTTCCAGGGGCTGGTATGTCACGGCGTTCACGGTGCCGAGCGTGGCCATGGAATCGCCTTTGACGATCCGCGTCGGCAAGATCCCGAATCCGTCGGATTTCAGGGTGTAGAAACCTTTCGGAACGCCATGGAAGGCGAAGGTGCCGTCGAGGGCGATCACGGCGGGATAGGAATCACCGCTATCCAGGTTCACCAGGTTGAGCCCGCGGGTTTGCGCCACCTGTGCCGAAACGCCAGCCAGTTTTCCGCGGGCGGAGGCCAGGATGTCCTTGGCAGAGATGTCGCGGATGGCGATTTGCAAAAGTTCATCCACGCGGAAGTTGGCCACGCCCAGCGACGCGGCTTGGGCCGCCACCCCGGCGAGATAGGACACATAGGAACCGGCCGTGGTGCCCACGCGGGTTTTCATGAGCGCGATCGCCGCGGGCCGGAGGTTGCCGCTGTCGGCGAAGGCGGCGTCGATGGTCGCCGGGTCGAACGCCGCATTGCTGTCCGCGCCGACAACGGAGAGGGTGATCGTGTCGAAGATATGGACTTCCGCCGTGTCGGCGTAGGCCTTGAACGGCACCACCACCGACTCGCCTGGCCGGAGAAAGTTCCGGCCGTCGCCGGGGTGCGCGACCAGTTGCAGCGTGCCAGCCAAGTTCATCCACCCATCACCCGACCTGACGAACTTGAAGGGGGCCGACTGGCTGAGGGAAAGCAACGGGACCAGGGCGTCGGATGTGCCGTTGTTCGTGATCACGACCTTGCCGTCGAACGGCACGCGTGGCCTGACCGATTCCGGGGTGATGACTTGCGCCGAGAACGAAGCCGTCGCCGCCGGTGTGACTTCCACGGTGGAGGCGCTGGTGGTGTTGGAACCGTTGATGTCAACCCTCACCTTGCGCCTTCCGGTGGTGGCGCCGGCCAGGTTGAAGGTGGCCATGATCGTCGATTCATCCACCACGCGGACGGTGGTGGCTTGGATGACCGGCAACTGGGTGTCGGGATCCACCAGGGAAACCGTCGCCCCGGCCTGGAACGCGCTGCCCCGGATGGCGATGGTGGCGGTGCCGCCCGCTCCCACCCGGGTCGTGTCGATTGCCGTCACGGCCAGGGGCCTTGGGGCCATGGTGATTGTCGCCGCGCTGGCCGTGTAACCCGGTCCGGCGACGATGGCCACCACGAATGTGCCCGGGCCGGCCAGCACGGGCAGGCTTTCGGCCGCTGGCAAACGCGTGGCCAGGTCGGGCGCCCCGTCGCGTGCCGACGCGAACAGCAACGATCCGGTCAATCCTGATGGAGGCTCCACCTGAACCGATTGCCCCGCCGCCAGCGTCACCTGACGGTAGGCGACTCCCCCGGCGGCCAAGGGGACCGATTCAGATGCCCCGGGCGCGATGGGCTTGTAGGAGATGACCCTGAAGCTCGCCTCGGCGGAGGCGTTGTTGGCCCGGTTGATGTCGGACAGGCGGGCCTGACCGTCAGCCACGACAATCACCTTGTACGAACCAGAAACGGCTGGAATCTTGGCTGTCAGCCTGCGCGTGTAGCTGGCTCCCGCGGCCAGGCCGCCCGAATGATCCAGACGCCCCACAAGGATGTCATCCCGGTCGAAGGCGTCATCGGTGGAGAGGTAAACCGAGTCAGACCAGGTGCCCGCGGCGTCGGTGCCGCCAATGTTGGACACGGTCCAGTCGATGGTGATGTTCTCGCCGGCAAAGCCGCTGGTGGAAATGGCCGTGACCGATGACGCAGCGATGTCGGGCGCGGGGAGCAGGGTGGCGAGGTCACGGGTGGCGGCCGTTGGGCGGAGTTCCATCAGCGTCACGCGGCCGAGCTTGAGGCCGGTGACGGAATCGAACTGTCCGGAAAAGCTGGTGGCGGCAAGGAAGGAGTAGGTTTGGCCCGCGGTGATGCCGAACCCGCCCTCAATTTCCACCTTGAGGGCCCCGGCAAGCGAGGCGCCCTGGGTGGCGGCCACCCTCCCGAATCTTCCATCCGACGGCAATCCCCCAATGCCGATGCCTAAGCCTCCGGTGGCTGTCTGGGTGAACGACTTCACCGAAAGGACGGATCCGGAACCGAGGCCGATCAGCCCAGCGTTGGTGAAGTCATTGCCGGTGAGGCCCAGGTCGGCTCCCCCCGAAAGAACAAGGGTGCCGGCGTTGGATTTGAGTGAACCGAGCCCGTCAAAGACGGCCGCGGTTCCGTCCACCATCACGGTGGCGCCGGAAATCACGGAAACAGGATCGGTGCTGTTGTTGTCGAGCCCGCCAAGGTCGAGGATGCCGGCGCCCGACACCTTCCAGGTGCCGCCCGTGAGCGTGCCGCCGCTGGCGGTTGAATAATTCTGGATGGCTGTTGATCCAAATTGTGAGAATGTCAGGGTGCCTTGGGGCACCTCGACGGTGCCCTGATTGTCGAGGCTGGCCAGGAACGAGGCGGTTCCCGTGCCCGACTTGAGGATCCGGCCACGATTGGTGATGGAGCCGGTGCTTCTGAGCACGATGGTTCCGTCGCTGAGGTCGATCGTCCCCCTGTTGTCGAT
>JAGWVO010000274.1 GCA_018970845.1 Planctomycetota bacterium | reverse complement strand
CCAAGCTGGGCAGGCACTCCCGCGGCAAGGGCTGCCTCTATGTCCGCCGGTTGGCGGACATAGACATCGCGGTGCTCGGGGAAATGATCGCGACCTGTCTCTCGGCTGACCCGCAATCCCTCGTCGATGAGGCCCAGGGAGGCGTTTGAGCGCCCTTTCAGCCGTCGCCGTCATCGGCGGTTCCCGATGTCTTGTAGGTGAGAACCGGCTTGAGGATGGCCACGACCTTGATGATTCCAAGGTCCACCATGTCGCCAATGACCTGGCGTATGTCCTTGTACGCCTTGGGATGCTCCTCAAAGACAAGATCCCGGTCGCCGCATACGACATGGCTCTTGATGTCCAGCTTCTTGTCGTTCACCGAGAGCAGTTCCTCCCGGGTGTAACTGTCCATGAACTTTTCCCGGCAATGCCCCCTTGGGATTTTCCTGCCGGCTCCATGGGCCAGGGAGAAACCGTTGCGTGACCCATCGCCCAGGGGTTCCACCACGAACGACCATGTCCCCCTCGATCCGGGAATGACCACGGGCCCGCGGTCCGATGGCGCGGCGCCCTTGCGGTGAATCCAAGTCTTGGCCCCGCCGATCTCCACCTGTTCGAGGAAGTTATGGCCGATATCAAGCAGCGGCGAGGACTTCGAGCCCAAACCCTCGGCAAACCGATGGGCGATCAGCTCACGGTTGGCGCGCGCGAACCGCCTGGCCTGTTCATGACCCGCGATATAGGATTTCCCGGCATTCGAATCGGCGGGCACGGCGCGGCCGGCGCCCGCCGATTCACCCAAATGAGATTCCAGCACCGATTGCCCCAATCCTCGGGAACCGCTGTGGATAAGAACCAGGGCCAACTCGGGATCTATGCCAATTCTCGACGCGGCCTCGGCATCGGCGATCTCATGCACCACCTGCAATTCGGCGAAATGATTCCCGCCGCCGATGGTTCCGAGACCGCGCTCATAACGCGACTCGTCCAAATCATGACTGGCGGCCAGTGCCCTGGTGTCGCCAGCCCACGGTTCATCGATGCTTCCCAGCCGCCTCAGCCGCTTTTGCACGGCATGGCCACGGGCGGGAATGTCCGTCGCCCCGAGGTGCATGCCACAACCGATGTCGCCTCCAACCAATTCCGGATAGATCACATCAACGCTATGGAATGCCGCCCCGACGGGACCAACCTTGCCCACATGCAGGTCGGGCATGCCAAAGACATGAACCATTCCGGGAAATTCGGCCGTTTTTCCCAGCTGCAAGGTAGCCTGATGGTCGACCCAGGTTCCTGGTGAAAACACATGGCTTGTCTTGGAGGAACCCATCGTCAACCCGATTGATGCCATGCGGTATCAAGAATCATAACAGGGCGACGCATGGCTCGCGCCCCGCCTGGCTTCGCCGACATGACGCCGCGGGGGACCGGCGAACGCGCCAAGGGTCACAAACGCCCAGGCCGCTCGATCCACTTGTAGGCGTCCTTCGCGTTGAGTGAGCAAAACCCGGCGAGTGCCGCCGTTCCGCGGCTTGCCGCGTCTTCCAAGGATATTTTCTGCATCACCCCATAATCGGCTGCCGCCTCGCAGACCGGCCAATTGCTACCGTAAATAAGCCTCTTGGCGCCAAACGCGGTCCAGACTGTGTCAAGGCAAGGCTTGTAAAACATCGGATCGGCGGGAGCCTTGCCGCCTCGCCGGGCCGCCCCTTCCACAAGTGCCGACACCTTGCACCAGACATTCGGCTTCTCCGCCGCGGATCGGATTCCGGCCACCCACTCGGCGGGAGGCGTCTTGCCTGTCACCTCGACATTGCCGATATGGTTGAGCACGATCCGCAAGCCCGGAACGGCGCGCGCCAATCCTGCCAGCAGGCCGGGCGTTTCCGGACCGCCGTTGACATCGAGCGCCAGGTCGAGTTCGGCCAGCAGCCTGAACGCGGCGATCCTTTCCTTGGGAATGTCGCCCTTGAGCAGGCCCGAGTTGATCCTTATGCCTCGGAACAACGCATTCCTGGCCAAACGCCTCGCGTGGTTGGCAAACATGGGATCATCGGGATTCAGGTTGCCCACGATCCCGACAATGAACGGATCATCCTTGGCCAGGCCGAGCAGCCAATCATTGTCGCCAACCAGCGGGCTGGCTTCCACGATCACGGTGCCAGTCACCTTGCGGTAGGTCTTCTGTTCCCGGAGGTGACGAGGCAACACGGTCCGGTACAGGGAAGAACCCTTGCCGGGCCAGGGAACACCTCCGGGCCTGGACGGATCATAAAAGTGCGTATGGCAATCGATGATATCCAAGAAAGGCTCGGCGGCGGACAAGGAACCGGCGACCGACGCGGCTGCCAGAAGGAGCGTATCCCTGCGGTTCATGCGGATGATTCCGGGGCCAACCCATTGATTAGAACCACCGGCATCATGCCATCACGAATCCGGCGGCTCAAGCGAATGGCAGCGCCACGGCCCATCAGGACTTCCAAAAGCTTGGATAACCCGTCACCACAGGGAAACGGGTTCGGAACCGGGTTCAACATGGGACCATGGGAAACCTACTGGCGCATGACTCGGATCGACAGCAGGGAGGCGACCCGGCGGATACTCAGTGGGCGCTCGCCTTGGAGAAGAGGTTGATCACCGCGACTCCCGCGAGGATCATCGCGATCCCGGCTACGGCCGCCCAGTCGAGCGTCTGGTTGAATACCAGCCAGCCGATCATCGAGACGAGGATGATCCCGGCTCCCGACCAGACGGCGTAGGCGATGCCGACGGGAAGCGCCGTCAGGGTCAGCGACAGGAAATAAAACGAGACAAGGTATCCGACAACCACCGCCGCGAGCGGCACCGGTTTCGTGAAGCTTTCCGTGGCTTTCAACGCCGAGGTGGCGATCACCTCGGCAACGATCGCGATGGAAAGATGCAGCCAAACCATCAAACCGTCCCCCCTATCGCCAGACATGGGCACTGGAAACATAAACCGCCAAGCCGGTCGCCATGGCCGATGCCGCCGTGGTTATCCCGGTGAACCGATCGGAATATGAGGGCTATTCCGGTGGTGACGGCATTCGGATCGATGCCGTCACCCCGGGGGCGGCGCGAGGCCTAGTGGTAGTCCACCTCACGCACCCGTTTCCTGTCCCTGAGACGCTCAACACAGTCCCTGATCGTCTCGCGCAAGCGCCGGGCCTCGTCCGCCGGCAGAGCCAGGATGGCGACGCGAGGCGTCGCGATGTCGGAACTTGCGATCAGGATGTTGGCGAGTGAGAAAATCCTCATAAAAAAGGGCTGGTCGAAAACCGTGTCCTTGACCCGGTAGAGTTCCAGCTCGTCCATCCGCCTGTTGAGGACACCATGGGTGATCCGGAATCTCTGGTCGGTCACCTCGTACAGCACGCAGCGGACCTCGAGCCAACGCCACAAGGCGATGAACACCGGTATCACCAGCCAGAAGAACAATCCGCACAGGATGTATTTGCCGAGGTTGACGACTTGCGAGGGCCTGCCTTGCCAAAGCAGGCGCTCCCCTTCCCCTTGCCGAGGCGTGGGCGGGCTGGGGGCACGGGGGGTGTCCAGATGTTCGGGCACGGCCGTCGCCACTGGTATTTCCGGAGGCGCGGGAATCGGGGAATCAGGCGCGCCGTCAAACAGGCCGGTGATCCTGCCGGCGGGAAACCATGGCCCATCGGGACCACGGGACACGGCGGAGTCGGGGGTGATGGTTCCCCTTTCGGCGAACCGCCGCAACTGGTGTTCGGTCAGCGGGCCCCACTTTTTCCCGCCGGACATTACATGCCAATCGCCAGGCATTGATTGTTCCGCTCCGTCCACATGCCAGCCGATGGGCGCTTGGCGCGAGGCTTGGGGTTCCGGGCCGATTTTTAGTGAAATTCGAGAGTTCAGAACCCCAGTTGAACTTTTTTTGGCGTCCGTTGCTGGTTTGGAACCCTGTGTCATCCGGCTTTTTCAGGCGGCATAATTATTTCAGCCGAGTACATTTGCCCTCCCCGTCGTAAAAAACTTTACCTTGGGCATCTTTCACAACTGCAGTCCACTGGTGAGTATCGTCGTCGATAATTTTGATGGTTGACGTATTCTTCAATCCGTTTAGATCCGAGGTAAACGTGAAGGTCTGGGTACTCTCGTCCCATTGTCCGTAAGTTTCCGTCGTATTGCCGTCTGAGTGGAAAAACCACGAACGATACATCTTCTTTTTGACATCGAACGAAAACATCACGATGGAGTCCCCGCTTGAATGCTTACCCTTCTCCTGCAAAAACTGGCCATAAAGCACCCATTCTCTGGTCAGAACACCTTTCGCACGGGCTTCAGCAGGCGTCCATTCAGCCACTCTACTGACCGACTCGGAATTCCAAGTGCCGACGAGCCGTTCGAGAGCTTTCAATTCAGGCGGCTTGGATTTGGCTGGATCGGCGGCGGAGAAAATCATTAAATAATAACTTATTGTCAAATAGGTTAGCCAACTCACGTTTGAGGTCATTTCCGTTTCCTCGCTTCAATAATTATAGGTTTTGGAGATGCTCGATTTTAATGAAACCGACTTCGGACAACATCAGGAAGCCCCCGTTTGAACAGTGATTTTCTGCGGCGGTCCAATGACTTACAGCCATCAAGCATAGGAACCCTAAAGCAAGAGGAAGCCGTTTGAACTCAGCAGGATGAGCAAGAAACGCTTGGATTCAAAGCAAAAAGCCCACCGACGAAAGCGACGATTGGCTTTAATTGAAAGATAGTCGGGGTGACAGGATTCGAACCTGCGACTTCCTGGTCCCAAACCAGGCGCTCTAGCCAGGCTGAGCTACACCCCGTGAACTCGGACTGCCCGACTAGGATTCGAACCTAGACAAACTGATCCAGAGTCAGTTGTGCTACCGTTACACCATACCCCAATCATACAACTAACTACCACGCATGGTATCCGTCTTGCTAACTGAAGTCAAGCCCGTGGCAAAAGGCGTAAAAGCAGGAAAAACGGGAGTAATTGTCAAATGCCTTACTTCATCTAGCCTATTTTTGAACCAATGATCACCCATCCTTTTTCTCGCTAAGTTCCATTGGATTTCCTAACTTGTTACCTTTTTTTGGCTCCGAACTCGGCTTCGGTACGCTTTCCGTTTTTTTCTTGTCTTCGTTGTCTGCCTTTTTTTTATCTTCAGAGGGTTGTTTCTTCTTAGCTTCTTCGTCAGCTTTCTTCTTGGCGTCAGCGGCTTCTTTGTTTTTGGCGTCTTCATCCGCCTT
>JAGWVO010000273.1 GCA_018970845.1 Planctomycetota bacterium | reverse complement strand
CGCCCAGCCGCTTGTGGAGGTGGTCGCCGACGCCAAGGCCGGCGAGGTGAAGCATGACCGTACCGGGCAGGTGACGCCGCCCAAGTTCCCCTTCGGAACCGACGCCGCCGGGCAAGCTGCATCCTCGAGACGCCAGTCTCTGGCGTCATGGCTCACGGGCAAGGAAAACCCCTATTTCGCGCGCAGCTACGCCAACCGCCAATGGGCTTACCTCATGGGCGTCGGAATCATCGAGCCGATCGACGACATCCGGGCGGGCAATCCGCCAAGCAACCCGGCCCTGCTCGACTATCTGGCCTCCGAATTCACCAAGAGCGGCTTCAGCACCGCCGCGTTGACCCGGCTGATCTGCAAGAGCCGCGTCTACCAGCATTCAATCAAGACCAACCGCTGGAACAGCGACGACGAGACGAATTACTCGCACGCCCTGGCGAGGCGCCTGCCCGCGGAGGTGCTTTACGACGCCATTCACCAGGCGACCGGATCGCTTTCGCGGCTTCCCGGGCTGAACCCCGGAGCGCGGGCCGCCCAGATGCTCGACAGCAACCAGGATGTTCCGGGCGCCTTCTTCCAGCTTTTCGGCAAGCCTCCCCGCGAGAGCGCCTGCGAATGCGAGCGCAGCGGCACGCTGATGCTCGGCCCCGTGCTCAACCTGGTCAACGGGCCCGTCGTCGGCGACGCCGTGCGGGACAACGGCAACAGGCTGGCTGAACTCCTGCGCAAGCAGAAGGACACCGGCGCGGTCGTTGATGAAATCTACCTGGCGGCTCTTTCAAGGTTGCCCAGCCCCAAGGAGCGCGAGCTTGCCCTGGGCGCCATCGGCGAGTCGAAGTCCGATTTCGCCGCGATGCGTTCGGACAAGGCCGCCAAGGAAAAGGCCCTGGCCGAAAGGCTCAAGGCCGTTGACGACAGGCAGCCCCAATGGGAGGCCGGCTACCGGAACGCCCCCACCTGGACCACATTCAAACCCGAGAAGGTGGATTCCCAAGGCAAGGCCGAGTACTCCCTCCAGCCCGATCAATCATGGCTGGCCTCGGGCACCAACCCCGACCGCGACATCCTCAAGATCGCGCTTCCCGCGGGCACCAAGGACTTCACCGGCATCAAGCTCGAGGTGTTTGCGGATCCCAAGCTGCCGGGCAAGGGCCCCGGGCGTTCCGCAAATGGCAACTTCGTGATCCAGGAATTCGCGCTGGAGCATGCCGAGACCCCCGAGAAGCGCCCCACACGCATCCCCCTGGCGCGCGCCCTTGCCGACCATTCCCAGGATGGCTTCCCTGTCGGCAACGCCATTGATGGAAACCCCGCCACCGGGTGGGCCATCATGCCCCAGACGGGCAAGAACCATGCGGCGACCTTCGAGGTGCAGAACCCGGGAATGATCGGAAAGCTCGCCTCGGGCCAAGGCAAGTTCACGATCATCATCACCCAGAATTTCGGCACCCAGCACACGCTTGGCCGGTTCCGGATTTCAACGACGAACGCGAAGCTTCCGTTGAACCTGGTTTCGCCGCCCGAGCAGGTGGCGAAGATCCTGGCCACGGATCCCGCCCAGAGGACGCCCGCCCAGGCCGCTGAACTGAAGGCGTTTCACCGTAACCTCGATGCCGACCTGCGCCGCGTGCAGGCCGAGGCGGCCCAAGTCTCCAGCCTGGTTGACGACGACAGGTTGCCGGGTTGCCAGGACCTCCTTTGGGCCCTGATCAACACCAAGGCGTTCCAGTTCAACCACTAGGAGCCTGTTCTTCCGGCTCAGGTGATCCTGGGTTGGCGGTTGAACTTCTGGAACGGCAGGCGCGCGCCCCGGAAGAAAACGAGGTCGGCGCGCAGCACCCCGGCGGGCATGGAATCGTAGCCCTGCTTGGCCGCGGCCGTGACCACGTCATCCTGGTCGACGCCGTCACCTGATATGCCCACGCCTCCAGCGATTCGGCCGTTCTTGTAGACGGAAACGGCGCCCGGGAAGAACACGACCCCGTTCTGGTTCAGGATGTTGAACGGATCGCGGAAGTTTGACTGGGGATGGAACGCCGCGAACCCGAACACGCTTTGGAATGCCGACGCCGGCAGCCGTGGCCCCACCTGGGCTCCGTTGGCCGGGTTCGTGCCGCCGTCGTTCAACTGCGAGAAAAAGCCCGGAGGCGCGCCATCGATGCCTTCCGGATACCGGGGCAGGGCCAGGTAACGGAAGGTCCGGTTCGTGAAGGCCGTTCCCGGCGCCACGCCCGGAAGCTTGTCAACCGGCTGCAATTCCGCCGGGTTGTTGTAATAAGCCACATTCCTCGACTTGGCCACGGCGATGTCGATGGAGAATGTGGTTCCGTCGGGCATCCGGAAAAGGCCCAACACATCGCCGTTCGTGTCGGCCACGGCCAAGGTCATGCGGGTGAAATTGTTGAGAGGCAAACGGATGGCGGCGCGGATTTGAACGGCTTGCTGCACGCCTTGGGCGATCATCTTCTGCACATCGTCGGCGCTCAGATTGGATCCCGCGTGGGGCGTGACCAGGAACCCTTCCGGCACGGCCGTGCCCGCCAGGAGGGGCACCTTGGTGGTGTCGACAGGAAGGCCGGGAAAAGCCATGCCTGGAACAGTTGCCGGATCCGGATTGATCTTGTTGTCCGCGCCGGGATCGAGCAGCAGGGCCAGTCCGCCATTTTCGGGGAAGTTGAACGGGTTGGGGGCGAACGCCGGGCCGGTCGCGCCGGGATTGGGGGATGGCTGCGATCCACCGAGTGACTGTCCGTAGCTGATCAGGAAAGGCGCGCCGTTGGCTCCCGGGAACGCCGCGCTGGGAAGCGGCCCGAAAACGGGCAGGGTGATGCCCACGAGGTCGATTCGGCCCGTGGCCAGCGTGACGCCATTGACCGGGGCGACTCCGCCGATGGGCCCGGGAATCGGCGTCGGATTGATGCTTGTGGTGAGGGAGACCGTGGTGCCTCCGAGCGCCGCGAAGGCCATGTACTCGGCCTCGAGCGTGCGGTCGGGCTTGGACGGGTTGTAGTTGCTGGCAAGCGAGCAGTTCGATTCCGTCGCGAATCCGGTCTTTCCCGGGAAGAAAACGCCGATGCCGCCGACCACTTGGGGGAAGGCGCTCCCGGGGGTGACCCGGGTGATCGGGATGCCGCCGGGAAGCGTTCCGATTCCCCGGGGCGTGGCGCCCGGCTGCAGGCCGGAAGCGTAGCCGAAGCTGTCCATCGCCGCGAGTTCCTGGCTTTCCGGAATGGCCGGCGGAATGAATGCGGAATTGACATTGAACCGTTGGAGCAGTTGCTGGTCGTCCGCGGTGCCGTGGATGCGGTCGTTGGCGGGGTGGTAGCTGGTGTCTCGGTTGGAGTACTCGATGCCGAACAAATCCACCTGGGGGGTGAACGGCACATTGGGGGGGAAGTGGTTGCCGATTCCCATGGGCGCCACTGTTCCCGGGCCGCGCAGGGTGGAATTCGGATCGGTGATGCTGGGGTAGGACTCGATTTCCCGCTGGGTGACGGTCGTCTGGCTGATGTACTGGATGGTGCGCGAGGTGAGGGGTGCGTTCATGTTGCCGAACAGGGCCCCGGTGCGGGCGATGGCGACGGCCCCGTCCACCGCGAAGACAAACTTGTTGACATCGCCCAGGATTCCCGGATCGACCCCGTCCTCGACCTTCACCCCGAGAATGCGTCCGCTCCTATCCACGATGGCGATGATGGCGTCGTTGCTGGGCGTGGCGGCCGAGGCCCTGTTGAGCAGGTCCTGCACATCGGAGGCGCTGAGTTGCTGCGCGGCGGGACTGGGTTGCAGGCCGAGGGTGGAACTCAGGTCGGGCGGCGCCACGGCCGCGAGGAACCTGGAGAAATCGGCGGGGGCCCCTGTGATGGTGGACTTGTCGGCGTAGCCGAAGAGGCGGGCCCTCCCCATGGCGGAACCCGGAACCACGAGGTTGTTGGAGTTGTTGCCGCCGGCGAGGACATCGTTGCCGGAACCGGCCACCAGGGTGTTGGTGCCCGAGGCGCCCAGGACGCGGTTGATGACGCCAGCGTCGCCCGAGGCCATGGTGGTGCCGCCGCCGCCCTGGAGGATGTCGGTTCCATCCCCTCCGGACATGGTCACGGTCTTGGCGACCCTGGGATCGATGCCCACGACATCGTTGCCCAAGCCGGCATCGATGCTGATTTCCGTGATTGATGCCGCGTTGAAACTGGCGATGGTGGCGCCGTGGCTTTGCACAAGAATCCGCGCATTGTCGGCGGATTGGCTGATCCTGATCCGGTCGGGTCCATCGGTGCCCGTGACAAAAAGCTGGTTTCCCGTGAGGGTTGCCGAAACCGCGGCTGGCACGGAGCGGTCTTCCAGTTTTTCCAGCGAAAGGAGCCGGGTGGATCCCGATTGGGGCGGCCTGGCCATGGAACTTCATCCGTTGGAGGAATCCCGTCAACCGGACGGGACCACTCTCAGAATCGGAACAATCGGCAAGGCCTCTGCAGTTTATCTCGTCGTCAAATCCGCGATTTCCGGAAAAATTGGTAAAAGCGTCATCTTCGTTAAGGAACAGTCAACTCGGTGCCGATGTTTGCCGCAGTTGCGGGATTGCAGTCTCGTTGGATTAACCATGCGGCGCATCAAATCCATATTCGGAATGATTGCCGCTGTCATGGCCGGGGCGATGCCCACCCCTTGCCTTGCCCAATCTGAACCGCCACGACCCGCCGACAGCACCAGGCCGCTGGAAAGGCCTCCGTTCGGCACGGGCAACCTTCCCTCCGAGACGCCCTCCGCCCCCGGCTGGCTCTTTACGGAAACCTTTCCTCCACTGGGCTTTACGGGGCCATCGTCGGTGATTCCCCGCGAAGTGCCGTCCGATGGCAACTACATCCCCATGGAAGACCGCTGGCGACTTGGCCTGCCGGCGCTTGACCGCTATGGAAGAAACCATCCGCTGATCGAGGATTACCCGTTCCAATTGGGGCACTGGTGGGATCCGTACAACCAGAATGTTCTCAAGGGCGACTTTCCGATCATCGGGCAGGATGTCTTTTTCAGCCTCACGGCACGGCTCAATCAGCTTGTGGACACCCGCCAGACCCCCATCCCGACCACGCCCTTCGAAAGCACCGCCAACCCGTTCCAGGAGGAGTTTTACGGCAGGCCGAACCAGCTTGCCAACTTCACATTCCTGTCGGTGCAGTTCGACATCTTCAAGGGGGACACCTTGGTGTTCCGCCCGGTCGACTGGCGCCTGCGCATCGTTCCCTTTTTCA
>JAGWVO010000272.1 GCA_018970845.1 Planctomycetota bacterium | reverse complement strand
CTGATCTACCAAGGAGTTCTTCTCTCCTTCAGGCTGGACTATTGAGGCCGGCGCCGCCGGCCACATACCCCGGACGACGCCCCGATCATGGCCCACCATTCCCTCGCCAGAACCGGACACCGCCCTTGGCCAATTCCCTCCGGATGCTGGAATTGGAGGCAGGACTGGCGCGACCTCCTTTTCGCCCATTGGCCGGTTTCCGCATCCCGACTCAGGAGATTGGTGCCTGAAGGACTCCAAATCAGGGAATTCGCCGGAGCCGCATGGATCGGCATCGTGCCATTCCGGATGGGCGCGACACTTCGCCCGCTTCCCTTCATTCCGTTCGTGTCACGGTTCCCCGAGTTGAATGTGCGCACCTATGTCGAGAAGGATGGCAAGCCTGGAGTCTGGTTCCTGAGCCTCGATGCCGACAGTTCTCCGGCGGTTTGGGCCGCCAGGCGCCTTTATCACCTTCCCTACCACAAGTCATCGATGCGGATGGCAAGGGAAGGAAACTGGACGACGCTTGAATCGGAAAGGCCTTCTCCCGACGGGCCGGTCCGCTTCAAGGGGCGGTACCGGCCATGCTCGGAGGCGTTTGAAGCCTCCCTCGGATCCATCGAGCATTTCCTGGTGGAAAATTACAGGCTTTATTGCCAGTCACCCGACGGGGCCCTGCATGCCATCGATGTCCACCATGTTCCCTGGCCGCTGCGGCGGGCCGAGGCGCAACTGGAAACGGCAAACCTCGTTGAAGCCTTCGGGATTCAACTGGGCGGCCAACCGGCCCACCTTCATTACAGCGCGGGGGTGGAGGTCCTCGCCTGGCCGATGCGAACAGCCTGAATGGCAGGAGCGCGGTCACCCCCGCCGTGACCGCTGCTGGAGATATTCCAGCAACGCGTCGCCAAAATTCCTTCCGGTGTCCATCGCCACATAATCGATCTGCCCCTTGTGGCACGCCTCGCGGTACCGCTCCTCGAAGCCCGCGAGGGCCCGGAGGTAGTCGGCGCGAATGGAATCCGCGTCGAGCAGGAGCTTCTGGTCGCTCTCGACATCCTGGAACTCGCAATATCCTTCAAAGGGGAAACGCCTTTCCGCCTCGTCGAGGATGTGGAAGAGAATGATGTCATGGCCCGAGTGGCGAAGCCGCATCATGCCGTCGATGATCGGTTGGGGGTCGGCAAGCAGGTCGGAGAAAATCACGACGAGGCCCTTGCCGCGGGCGATCCCGGCCAGCTGCATCAGGCAATCGCCCAGGGAAACCTCGCCCGAAGGCGACAAGCCGGCAAGGAAGGAAAGAATGGACGAGAGCTGGGTTCTGGTCGCCTTTGGCCGCAGGATCGCCTCAATCCGCTGCCCGCACACCGCCAGGCCCACGGGATCCTGCTGGTGGATCATGAGGTGGGCCAACGCCGCGGCGAGGCTGATTCCGTACTCGAACTTGGTCAGTTCCTGCCTGTGGGTCCAACCCATGCTGGCGCTGCGATCGACCACCAGCCAGCCCTGCATGGTGGTCTCGGCCTTGAACTTCTTGACATAGTATTTTTCCGTCTTGGCGTAAACGCCCCAATCAATGTCCTTGATGTCGTCACCGGGCACATATTTGCGGTGCTCGGAAAACTCGACGGAAAACCCCTGGAACGGGCTGCCATGCAGGCCGGAAAGAAAACCCTCGACGATGAAACGGGCGCGCAGGTCGAGCCTGCCGATGGTGCGGATGACATCAGGCCGAAGGTATCGTTCCGTTCCCGCCACGATCGGCTCCCGGTCAGTATTCCTGGAGGATTTTTTCCCCCGAGGCATCGTACAGGCCTTCGCCATCGGCCTGCCAGATCCCATCCAGAGCCAAGGCGAGGTGCCGGCAAATTCCAGTCGAAAGCTTTTCAATCGCCAGGTCGTTGGAAGCCGCGAGCGGACGGCGCAATGTGAAAAACTGCCTCGACTGGATCACCCGTTCCATGAGTTCGTCGACGCGGTCGGAATAATCGCATGTTTCAATCCAGGCCGCCCAGGTGTTGAGGTCCCGGCGAACCCCCTCTTCCTCGGCAAGGTAACGGTCGAGGTTGAGGACGGCGCCATCGGTAAGGCGGATCTCGCAGGAAAACCAGCCGTCATTATCCGCGCCAAAGTGGCATGTCGTGCCGGCATGGGTCGCTTGCGCCAACTCGGCAAGAGCCACGGGATCGGGATTCGCATCGGAACGGGCGAAAACTCGGTGCCAGAAACTCATGTTCTTTCTTCCAAAAATGAGCCGGGGCGCGTGCGGCACGCGCCCCGGGCGCCTGATTGCGCGGTGATTCCCGAATCAGGGGGTGGTTAGGATGGAGTCGCACGACTCTCCCTGAAGCCCGCGCATGAAAAGAACAAGGTCCTTCTTTTCCTGGTCGGTCAGCAGGAGTTTGCGCGGCACAACGGCCGACTTGCCGGACTTGGCAACCTCGCGCTCGGCATCGATGTCACGCATCTTGCCGTCGAGATGGGGGTTGAGGTTGCCACCGCGGTTGTACAGTTCGACCACGGCTTCCAGGGTCGCCTCCTTGCCATCATGCATGTAGGGGGCGGTGCTGAGGAGTTGGCGAAGGGTGGGCGTCTTGTAGGCGCCAACCAGGGCGGGATCCTTGTGCCCGGTCGGTTGGGCGCCGTATCGGCCAGATTCACTGGCCGGCAAGACACCATCCTTGGCCCCGACTCCCAGGTTGTGGAAAGCGCCATCGGAGTAGTTGTCTCCGACATGGCATGAATTGCACCTGGCCTTGCCATAAAACAGGGTGCGACCATTGGCCAGCGATGCCGCGACGGCCTTCACCTTGCCATCGTCCTTGGCACCAGCCAGATTGAGGGCCGCAAGGGCGGAATCGTCCTTGGCGGCATAAGCGGCGTTGAGAACCTTGGCGAAGTCGGCGGCGTTGGGCTCCAGCTTGCCACCACCTTCCTCCTCCACCCGCTCACGCATGGCAAGTTCGGCGCGGTCGACTATTGAGTTTCCGGTCAGCACGAGCCTCTCATAGGCCGCGATGGCCTTGGCGACAGCGTCGCGGGTGGGCGTGGTGCCAAAGACCCGGGCGAAGGATTTCACATATTCAGGATTGGCCTTGAGACGCTCGACGGCCTTGAACCAGGCATTGCCCTTGCCGTCGTGCATTTCGACAGGGTTCTGGGGTGGCCCTTGGGCCTGCTCCTCCAGGGAGGCGGCGCGACCGTTCCAGAACTGAAGGGGGCTGTAGCTTGAGTTGAAAACCGTGGGGGCGTTCATGCCGCCCTTCTGGTCGAATATGCCTGTGGAGGTGACCAGTTGGTCGGTGTATCCCAACTGGGGATTGTGGCAGGAGGCGCAAGACACCTTGTTGTTGGCCGAGAGAATGGGGTCGAAATACAGCTTCTTGCCCAGCATCACCTTCTCAACCGTGAGCGGGTTTTCCGCCGGTATGGAAGGAGCCGTGTTCAGGCCCATCGGCACCTTGATGAACACTCCCTGCCGCGTGACCTTCTCCCCGGTGGCTGGATCGACCGATTCGACAGGGCCGGGGTTCCAGTACTTCTTGAGTCCGGCCCACGCCTCGGGCTTTCGCGGGTCGCGAACCACAAGGATCACGGGTTGCTGTTCCTTGAACGGCGCCATGAGGGAGGGATTGGGCAGCTGGGATTCTGAGGCGGCCAGGGCCGCCGCATCCGGCTGGCCGGCGTCCGCTGCGACCGCGTGGCTTGTCCATGCTGACGCGACCATCAGGCAGCCTGCCATGAGGGGGAGTCCAAAGCGGGTCATCGTTGGCAAACCTCCGGAAAGTTTCAAAGAATCAATCACACAACATTACTAGCGGCGCTGGCCACGGGCAAAAGTCTCGACCTTGGGTTCGGCAATCGCATCCAACAGCATCTGGACGATATCCTCGGCCTTCTTGCCCTCCGCCTGGGCCTGGAAGTTCACCCCGATGCGGTGCCTGAGCACGGGTTCGGCCGCCTTGCGGATGTCGGCCAGCGAAACACTGTACCTGCCATCCATCGCGGCGAAGGCCTGGCCGGCGCGCACCAGGTTTTGCCCGGCCCTGGGACCGGCGCCGTAGTCGATCCACTTGCTGATGAACGGCGGCGCTTCCGTTGTTCCAGGGCGGGTGGCGCGGACAAGGCGGGCCACATAGTCGAGCACGAATTCCCCCACAGGCACGCTGCGGACCAGCTTTTGCAGGTTGAGGATCGCCTTGGCGCTCAGCACCCGGCGTAGTTCCGGGGTATCGTCCTTGGTCGTTGTCGCCAGGATCTTCTTTTCCTCCTCCAAGGTCGGGTAATCAACTCTCACCGTGAACATGAACCGGTCCAACTGGGCCTCGGGCAACGGGTAGGTGCCCTCCTGTTCGATCGGGTTCTGGGTGGCGATGACGAAAAACGGGTCGGGAAGCTTGTAGGTCTCCTGACCCGCCGTGACCTCCTTCTCAGCCATGGCCTGAAGCAGGGCCGCCTGGGTCTTGGGAGGCGTGCGGTTGATCTCGTCGGCGAGGAGGATGTTGGTGAAGATCGGCCCCTCGACGAACCGGAAGCGGCGGCGGCCCGTGTCGTCCTCCTCGAGCACGTTGGTGCCCGTGATGTCGGACGGCATCAGGTCGGGCGTGAACTGCACCCGCTTGAAGCCGACGTCGAGGATTCGCGCCAGCGTCGACACCATCAGCGTCTTCGCGAGCCCCGGAACGCCCTCGAGCAGGCAGTGCCCGCGGGTGAAGATCGCGGCGAACAACTGCTCGATCACCTCTTCCTGTCCGACGATGACCTTCTGCAGTTCTTCCTGCATCCGCTGCCGGTGCTCGGAGAACTCCACGAGGATCTCGTCGAGCGTCTTGGACTTCGAAGCGGAGGACACGCCTGCGATTCTCCCTGCCGGTGATCGAACTGGCCGACGGCGAATCTCCAGTATCGGGCACCACCGCCCCCGCGGCAATCGGATGCGACCAACCGCCGTCCCATCCTGCCCGACCGTCACACCTGCTACGATTCGATGGGTGGCGCGGCAGCGATCCGGCGAGCGGCCACCGCACCACGGGCCGCCCACGTGACCGCATCCTTCCGCATCGCACTCCGCCGCGCCGCCGCCTCGTGTCTCGCGGCAGTGGCCTGCTCGTGGTGTGACGCGACCGCGGCGGAGCCCGCCGCGGTGGGGCCCGCCGACATCCAGCGGGCCATCGAAAGGGCCCGCGACTACCTCGTCTCGAAGCAGAACAACGACGGCTCGTGGGATGCGCTGGGGGCGGTCGACAAGCGGCCGGGAGCC
>JAGWVO010000271.1 GCA_018970845.1 Planctomycetota bacterium | reverse complement strand
TCTGTTTCAACCAATCCAAAGAAACGACGCTGCCATGAAAGCGGGCTTCCATTTGGATAACTGATAAAAAGGATCCTTTTAAAAAAATCAAAAAAACCCGAAAGGAGCCGAAGGCGGTCTGATTGGCCGTATTGAAATTACTTGCTCACTCTGGCGCTTCACGCCTCCAATGGTGGCTGTTTTGATATCCTTAATGGAAACTTGCTGTTGTCTTGTCAGCGCTATCAATCCAACTTGTCAATGATAAGCAAACCCTAGGCCGCGATCGACCAGCGGGCGGGGTTCGACTGGTCGCGTTGCACGCGGCGATAGAGCGTGTCCCGTTCCACGGGTTCGCGCCCGGCCTCGACAATCAATCGGCGCAAGTCGTTGACGGTGATTTCCTGAGGCGATGTGGATCCGGCCTCATGATAAATCTTCTCGTGAACCACCGTGCCATCGAGGTCGTCGGCGCCGTAGGAAAGGGCGATTTGCGCCGTGGGAATCCCCAGCATGATCCAATAAGCCTTGATGTGATCGAAGTTGTCGAGCATCAGGCGGCTGATCGCGATCGTGCGGAGGTCGGCGATTGATGATGGCTTGGGCATGTGCGCCATGCGGGTGTTCTCGGGATGGAACGCCAGCGGAATGAAAGTCTGAAAACCGCCGGTCCGGTCCTGGAGGTCGCGCAGGGCCAGAAGGTGGTCGATTCGGTGTTCGGGACCCTCATGGTGGCCATAGAGCATCGTGGCGTTGCTTCGCAGGCCCAGGCGGTGCGCCGCCTCGTGAACCTTCAGCCACGCGCCGCCATCAGCCTTGTGCTCGCAAATCTTGCCGCGGACAACGGGGTCGAATATCTCGGCGCCACCGCCCGGCAGGCTTCCAAGGCCGGCTTGCCGGAACTCCGCGAGAATGTCCGAGACGGGGCGGTTGGTGATGCGTTCAAACCAGTCCCATTCGACGGCGGTGTAGGCCTTGAGGTGGATCTCGGGGTAATGGGAGTGCATCAGTTCCAGGATGTGCCTGTACCACTCGACAGGCGCCTTGTTGTGCAACCCGCCGACGATGTGCATTTCGGTGCAGCCGCGGGCCCGCGCCTCGGCACCCCTGGCCAGTATATCGTCATCGGTCATCCGGTAAGCCCGGGGATCCTTCAGGTCGGCCCTGAAGGCGCAGAAGGTGCATCGGTAGGCGCAAACGTTGGTCGGGTTGAGGTGAACATTCACATTGTACCAGGCGATGTCCCCGTTCTTGCGTTGGCGCACGGCGTTGGCCAGTTCACCAAGGTCGTGAAGGCTGGCTGATTTTTCGAGAAAAAGGCCTTCATCCCGACCGAGGCGGGTTCCCGAGAAAACCTTGTCTCGGATCGAGTCGATGCTGGGCTCTGAGTTCATCGGAAAAATCCCCGAAGATAGAACCGGCTTTCAGGGCCTATGGCAACCGTCGTCACTCGTCATCATTCTCGTCGGGCCGGGGGGCGGCGGGGTTGCCGGCACTGATCCTTTCAAGTTGCCGGCGGTAATAGACCCGCTTGGGATCCATGTCGACGGCCTTCTGGATGGCCTGGGTTGCCTTGGCCTTGTCACCCTTTTGGAAGAGGGCCTCGGCAAGGGTGTCGCGGTATCCCGGGCTTTCCTGGTTGAGCGACACCGCCTTCTCGGCGTGAACAACGGCGCGGTCCAGGTCTTTCCGGCAGCAAGCCATGAGCCAGGCGGCGCCGTTGCGGGCCCACGCGCATTCGGGAAACTCGGCGATGAGGGCCTCATGGGCCTCCAGCGCCGTGGCGTACAGCTTTTCCGCCTCCGCCTTCCTGCCACGCTTGACGAGCTCATCAAAGACCAGGATGGGCAGTTCGATGTCCCGGGGCATCAGTTTCTGGCAGGTGGCCATTTCCGCCAGCGCCTCGTCGACCTTGCCTTCCGCCAGTTGGCCGCGGGCCCGCAGCCTGTGGATGAGCGCGGGAACCGAGACATAGGCGGTGGGATAAATAAACGATATCTCGCGACCGAGAATCCGGAAAAGGGACACCTGCTGCCCGTGGGCCGAGGCCGTGTATTTTTCCGCGCGGGCCAGAGCCTGGGCCACATTCCGATGGGCGTTTCCAGCCTCGTAGCTTCCCGGGCGGGAGCAGGCCAGCCACAGCAGGGCATGCTCGGCCGCCTCGTCGCGGAAACCCCGGCGCGCCAACTCCTGCACCAGCGTCGACCGCACTCCCTCAAGCCCCAGGGGAAGCCTTCGGGCCAGGGCACGGGCCTCGGCGGCCTCCGGCTTCCTGCCCAGCTTGTCGAGCGCCTGGGCCCTCAAGACCTGCACCACGGGGTTTCCGGGTTCCATCGTCTCGGCCAGGTCCCAGGCTTCCAAGGCCCCGGCCCAATCACCGCGCCGGGCCTTCGCGTCGCCCAGGGAAACCCGGCTGGCGGCGCGTTTGCCGCCGGTCAGCAGCCTTTCCTCGTCGGCCCCCAGTCCGGCGCGCCTCGCCAGGTCGGCGGCGGCAAGCCTCAGATCCTCGGGAATCTCCCGCTTCTCCTCGACCTCCCTCAGCAGCTCGGATGCCTTGAGGCGACCCGTCGTGCCCGCGAGGATCTGGCCGATCAGCTTGAGCCGTCCCGCCATGCCTCCCTCGATGACCCGGCCGGCCATGTGGTCCCACCAGGCTCCGGCCTCGCCCGACTTCTCCGGATACAGCTTCGCGAACAGCCGTTGCTTCCAGTCTCCCGGATCGCCCGTCGGGAACGGACGCGCCGCATGGTCGCATGCCGAATCCCTGCGTCCGGCGAGAATCTCGTTATCGATGAGCGCCTCGAACCAGGATGGCGGTTCGCCGCCCGGCTTGAGTTCCTCGGCAAGCCGGTCGAAGGTCTCTCCCGAGCGCTTCCGGTCTCCCAGAAGCCAGCGGATGCGCGCCTCGACCATTTCGATGTCGACCAGGTCGCGGTCCATCGCCTTGCGAACCTGCTCCGCCAGGGCGAAAGCCTCCTTGTGCCGCATTTGTGCGGCCATCACCTCGAAGGCCAGCGCCCGGTGGTTGGTCGCCAGCAGGATCTTGATCCCCTCGTCGGTCTGGTCGTTGAGCAGCATCAGCTTGGCGGAGTAGGGCAGGCGGTCGCCGTCATCATGGTCGCGTCCCGCCAGTTCCCGCAAACCTTCGAGCGACTCGGTGAACTCCTTCTTCATTCCGGCCAGCCGCAGGAAGGTCGACTTGAGTCCGGCGCGGTGGGTGGGATCGTTCATGTCACCCGGGCCGGCCTTGGCCAGTTCGGTCCACAGGCCCGCCTCGATCCGCAACGCCTCGACGAAATTGGGTTGCTTGGCCTTCTCGGCGGCGGCGATGGCGCCGGGCAGGTCGGCGTCGGCCCGCTTGAGCATCATCAGAGCCATGTGCCGGGCAGGCGCCGGCCATGTCGCCACGCGACCATCACCCTTGTCGAGCTCCTCGATCCAGGTTTTGAGGGTTCCCGTCGATTTGGCCCACGACGCCAGGTGCGCGTGGCCGAAAGGGGAGCGGGTCGCGATCATTTCGACCAGCTCGTCGATCTTCTTCCTTTCGCCCATCGCCTCGATGCGGGCCATGGTTGACGGCAGCGCCGCGGCGATCTGGGTCAGGAGGAAATCGCCGGTTCCCTTGGGTTCATTGGCCGCCATCCTCACCACCGCCTGGATTCCTGCCTTGCCCTCCACCATGAGGCGCCTGAGAACCGCGGCGCGCCGGGGCGCGTTTCCTTCGGCCGACTGGTATTCCCCCAGAAGGTCGAGCACCGCCACGGGAGTGTCGGGCATCTGGCCGGTGGCGAACTTCTGCAGGATGTCGCGGGCGCGCTTGCGCACCTCGATGTCATCGCTTTTGGCGGCTTCCTGGAGCGCCTTCTCGGCGGCGCTTCCCGCGCGCCAGAGGGCCTCGGAGGCCTTTTCCCGCATCTCGAAGTCGCCGTCGCCGAGATCCCGGATGAGCTTGGCGATGGCCTTGTCATCCGGCTTGGAATCACGGCCCTGTCCCAGGACGGCCAGGCACAGGGCCGCCAGCAAAACCGGTGTCAGGGTGACAACTCGCGATCGCATGGCGCTCGCCTCGTGAAACCATCCGTGTTTGTCGGTACAGTTTCATGTTAAGCGGGTGGTCGATGCGATCCATCCCCTTTCCTGAGGCCTTGCGATGCTTTTCATGCTCCTGGTTTGCGCGTTCCCCGGTGCCGAAACCCTTCGAGCCGGCGCCGCCAGCGTGGATATCACTCCCGATCCCAAGGCGTTCAAGGTTTGGCTGGCCGGTTTTGGCCGCGGAAGGCAGGCGGAATTCGTCACCGACCCGATCGCGGCGCGGGCCCTCGTCCTGGAAGGGGAGGGGGCAACGGTGGCCCTGGTTTGCGCCGATGTTGTCGGATTGTTCGACGAATCCGCCCGCCGCGTGGCCGAGCGCCTGCCGGGGATCCAGGTCGTGGTCAGCGCCACGCACACCCACCACGCCCCCGACACCCTGGGACTGTGGGGAACGGGAATCTCATCCGGGGTTCATCCGCCGTACCTCGCGCGGGTGGAGGAGGCCTGCGTCGCGGCGGTGAAGGCGGCCAAGGCCGCGCTCAAGCCCGTGTCGGCCCGGTTGGGGGAGGTCGAGGCTGGCGACCTTATGAAGGACTCGCGTCCGCCGCTTGTGAAAATGGACCCGATGGGAATCCTGCGGTTCGATGCCGCGGATGGAAAACCGGCCTGCCTGGCCGTTCTCTGGCACAACCATCCCGAAATGATCAACTCGAGCCACAAGGGAATATCGAGCGATTATGTGGGCCCGCTTGTGGGGGCCCTTGGCAGGAAATACGGGTGCCCCGTCGTTTACCTGACCGGCGCGGTCGGCGGGTTGATGAGCCCGCCCAGTCAGCCGGTCAAAGCCGCCGATGGCAGGGAACTGCCCAAAAACAGCGTCGAAGCGACATTCCGCTACGGCGAACTGATCGCGGAACGGGCCGGCAAGGCGATCGACGGGTCCAACCCGGCAAGGCTCACCCCCATGCGCCTGGCCCAGCGCGATGTCTACCTTCCCGTCGACAACCTGCTTTATGTCGCCGGAAACCAATTGGGAACCTTGCCCCGCAAGATGCATTTCTGGTCTGGATCGGTGGACAAGCCCGGTGAAGGCAAGGATGGCGGACGGAAGGCTTTGCGGTCCCGCGCCGGCGTGCTCACCTTGGGGGAGTTGCAAATGGCCCTGGTGCCCGGGGAGTTGTACCCCGAGTTGGCGCTTGGAAAGGTGCCTGAACCCGCCCCTGCCGGGGCTGATTTCCCCGACGCGCCGGTGGAAC
>JAGWVO010000270.1 GCA_018970845.1 Planctomycetota bacterium | reverse complement strand
TAACCATCCCCCCGTCGCCGGATGGCGTAAGGGCGGTTTTGGGCCCTGTAGCGGCGGTTGAGGGAGGAAACCGCCCGCTCAAAGGCCGTCACATCGAGCCCGGGAACCGTGCGGCCGGCCAGCGCGGCGGAGACAGGCGCGTCTCCCAAAAAAAGCATCCCCTCGAGAATGGTCATCAACGCCGGAGGCCCTTCCTCTTCCTCCTCGCGCGCGGGCAACGCCACGGGAGAGGCATCGGCGACAGGCTCCCCTACCGGTTCCGGGGAAACCTCGCCCTCGGGTGGCCAGTCGACTCCCCAGGCGACGAAATCAGGTTCTCCCGGGGCGGGATCAGTCATGGGGCAACCCCAGCACGCCCGTGAGCCATGTTCCCATCCAGACAACCCCGAAGACGCACGCCAGGACCAGGTGCCAGCGTCGCGGCCCGCGATATCCCGTGATCAGCAGGATGGGAAACAGCACGGCGGCAGGCACGGCGAAGGCCAGATGCAGCCGAAGCCGGCCAAGCGCTGCCGGATCGGAAACGATGAAATCAAAAATGCCGGGCTGGATGATCCGCATCAGGACCTCGAGCCCCCCCAGGGTGGCGTAGGTCAATGCGAGGCACACGGCGTTGATGCGCCCGTGCCACCTTGGCTTGCCCAGCCATAAGGCCACCATGGACGCCCCCAGCAGCAAGGTGACGGCCGTCACGGCAACCTTCAAAACCGCGACAACGGCAGGCCCATGCAGCAAGGTTCGGCGCTCCATCAAGATCAGGCCGGTATGATGCCATTAGGATGACGAATGGGTGCCTTGGGGAAAAGCGGAATCATGCGACACCCACGACGCGGCGAAAATGCCTTCACACTCGTTGAACTGCTTATCGTGGTCGCCGTGATCGCCGTGCTGATCGGCTTGCTGTTGCCCGCCGTGCAAAAGGTTCGGGAAACCGCCTCAAGGACCAAATGCCAATGCTCTCTTGGCAACCTCGCCCTGGCCGCTATCCATCATGAGCAGACATTCGGCAGGTTTCCGTCGGGTTACCAGACTCTCTCGTCAGGTGGAAATCCCTCGGGGTGGGGCTGGAGCGTGGCTGTGCTTCCTTATCTGGAGCAGACGAATCTCGCAAGGAACATCGACCTAGGCAAGTCCATCCTGGATGAGGCCAACGCCCCATACCGAGAACGGCGCTTGCCGCACTTCATTTGCCCGAGCGATCCAGCGCCGGAATCGCACGAATTCGAACTGCCAGCCTCTCCAGCAAACGCCGATGAACCATCGGCGACGCCCCATCTCGCCAAGTTCGCGTCGAGCCAGTATGTCGCCGTTTCGGGAACTTTCTCCACCGATGGCCCGGACAACAACGGCATCATGTTCCGCGACAGCCGGGTGACGGCGGGGGAAGTGACCGACGGCTTGTCCCAAACCTTGCTGCTGGCGGAACGGTCCAGCAACCAAGGACTCGGAATCTGGCATGGGGCCGTGCCGGGATTGCAGGTGCGTCCGCCCGCCCGCCGGGACGGCATGCCGGGCGAAGTGAACCAGGCGGTTTTTCCATCATCGTGCCTGGTGCTGGGCACCACTCGCGGCATGGGCGCGCTTGATTCGGGTGCCAAGCCGGCCGACACATTCGGTTCGTTCCACCAGTCGGGAGCCAACATGGTGTTCGCCGACGGCCACGCCGTGTTTTTTCCCGGTTTTCAAGCCGGCGAACTCCTCTCCGCGCTGGCAACCAGGTCAGGCGGGGAAGCCTTTTCGGCGCCGTAACGACGGGAAGGGGAGCGGGCCTCTCCCTGCCCACCCCCCTTCCCGGATTGTCGCGAGAACGATTCCAATCTCAGTCGCCGAACTCCGGCTTTCTTTCGCTGAGCTGGCTCTGCAGCCTTTGGACAATGCTTGAATGCATCTGGCTCACGCGGGACTCGCTCAGGTCGAGCGTCGCGCCGATCTCCTTCATGGTCATGTCCTCGTAGTAGTAGAGGATCATGATGAGGCGCTCGTTGCGGTTCAACCCGCGGGTGACGAGGCGCATGATGTCGCGGTTCTGGAGCCGGTGCGTGGGATCCTCGGCCTTCTTGTCCTCGAGGATGTCGATCTCACGGACATCCTTGTAGCTGTCGGTCTCGTACCATTTCTTGTTGAGGCTGACCTGGGTCACCGCGGTGGCCTCGGAAATCTGCTTCTGGAATTCCTCGATGCTGATTCCCAGCTTCAGGGCCATCTCGTCGGGGCGGGGCGGTCGGCCGAGTGAAGCCTCGAGTTCCTTGCGGGCTTCCTCAAGCTTGCTGGCCTTGCTGCGAACCAGGCGGGGAACCCAATCCATGGTGCGAAGCTCATCGAGCATGGCGCCGCGGATGCGTGGAACGCAGTAGGTCTCGAACTTCACGCCGCGGTCGAGGTCGAACGCCTCGATGGCGTCCATCAGGCCGAAGGTTCCGGAGCTGATCAGGTCGTCCAGTTCCACGCCATCGGGCAGGCGGGCCCAAATCCGCTCGGCATTGAACTTCACAAGCGGCAGGTAGCGTTCGACAAGGATGTTCCTGAGTTCGACGGCTTGCGTCTCGCGGAATTGTTTCCAAACCTGCGGAATATCAACTTCCAAATGCGTCGGCATGGTCGCGGCACTCCCCCGTCGAAGCCGGCAATCATGCGGGGAAACGCGGCGGCTGCCGCGCCCTGCCGACAATCCGCCCGACCCCTCCACGCGCCACGCCCCCCGGCGTCACGCGCTTCACAGGCAATCAGGCCTTGGCGGCTGGTTCTCCCCGGCTGTTCGCCGGTATCCTCCTGACATGAATGGCGCTTGGACGCCATTCACCCCAAATTCATTTCGGATCCACGCGCGTCTTTCTGCACTCTTTTTCCGCCCGTGGACGGAAATGTCGCGCCAAGACGCGTGCGATTCCTTGCTTGTCCCAGGAACGGAACCCCCGTCCCCTCCCTGGAACAATTCGCGCGAAGAAGGCTCAAGTCACCTGGCAAGCAGGAATTCAAAAGCCCATTCGCGGGGTCGGGCAATAAGAAGAAACGGCGATGCGGGTCAATACGAATGAAGGGTTTGGAAGGCCGAATTCCGTTGTAAAGTTTACCTCAAGCCAAGATAGGCTCACGCCTGGCCGGGGCGGGAACAGCGGGTTTGCCAACCGGCATGACGACAAGCGCCGATGCGGCCATGACATTGACACAGTAAGAAGATATGATTTGAACAAAAAAGGATGGGAATGATCGTTTCAAGTCAAGCCTCAGGCGGGATTGGGCCACCCGTGGACTCGGCCTTGGCAAACCGCCCCTAGTGCCTCACGGCGCGGGTCACCCGGGTCATGATCCGGTAGCTCCAAAGAACCTTTCCGGCGCGATCGATCTCCACGGCGCCGCGCTCGTTGCGGCTCGTGACGATCACCGAGCCGGAGGCCTGCCAGGCGGCGAAAACCGGCATTTCAGCGGCGGATTCCCAGACAGGCTTGCCGTTGGCGTCGTACTCCACGACCCGCTGCGCCTCAAGTTCGGGCACAAGGACGCTGCCATCGGCACGCCAGTCGATCCTGCCGCCGGAAGTTTTCACCTGAACCTGGATCTGGCCCACGGGACGGCGATGACGGTCAAGCCTGAGGAACCTGGATCGGGTGCCAAGGTTGTCCTGCAGCACGATGCCGGTTTCCCCCGTGGGCAGGCGTTGGCATTTCATGATCTTCTCGCCGGGAAAGTCCATCTTGCGGACCTCCTTGCCATTGGCGTCGATCTCGCTGATCGCGTCCGCCGTCGCCACGAGGACCCTGCCGTTGCCAAGCCGCTGGGCGACCAGCGGCATCTCGACGGCCTTCTCCCACAGGACCTGGTTCCGCATGTTCCTGATCGTGACCTTGTTGCCCGCGTGCTCGGCAAGCAGAACGCGCCGTCCGGGAAGCGGCTCGGCATCCAGGGGAAACTGGAGATCCGTCAACTCGGCAACAGGCTCGTTTTTCGGATCCAAGTCCTGCACCGTCGACTGGTCGAGCAGCACCACGAGCGTCCGGCCCGACGGACCGCCCGGCTTCCCGCGCCTGGCCGCCCAGGCGGACCACAGTTCCTTGCGGCGCTCGCGTCCCGCGGCGTCACCGGGCCAGGGCGCGGGATCGGGGCCGCCGTCGCCCGCCAGGGAATAAAGCGAATCCTCGATCGCCGCGCCCTCCTGCAGGCTGGCCCCAGGCATCAGTTCCAGCATGGCGGCAATCGCCGGCCCCGGATCGGGTTCGCGCGCCATGTCGAGGGAAAGTCCAAGGCGAACCTCCCGGTTTTTGTCAGCGAGCAATCGAGATGTGGCGGCCGGTTCCCGGTTGGCCGATCGCAAGGCCCGCGCCGCGGCGAGGCGGATCTGCGGATCGTCGTCGGAAAGCGCACCGACCAACGGAGCGAAGGTGGAAGGGGAGGCGGCGAGGGCCTTCAGGCCCTCAACGACTTCCTCGGCGCAGCCCACATCCTCGGCGGATGGAAGGTAGCGCAGCAGCGCCTCGGCGGCGCCGGGCGGCTTCAACGCCACCAACCTGCGCACCACAGACCCCAGAACCTTCTCCGAATGCCACTCCCGGATTTTTTCAAGGCACTGGCGGGCCCTGTCGGCGACCTCGGGATCGGGATCCCGCGCCGCTTCCACGAGGTGGGCGCGACAAACCGGGCCCAGCTTCACCAATTCCTGCGTGGCTTCCTCCCGAATCTCGAAACGGTCATCGGAAAGTCGCGTCAGCGCGAGGCGGATTTTCCCGATTGTCGCGGGATCGGCTGAGCGCTTCCGAAGATGCTCGGCGAGGCCGTTTCCGTCATCGGGAAGTCCGACGGTCTTGAGAATCGCCAGATCGAAGGCGTCGCCGGTCGGACCCAAGGCGGGAATGCCCTGCGAGGGAACCGCCAACGACATCAACAGGGCGATCAGTGGCATTCCGGTTTCCTGTGCCGGCCGGATGGCTTTGCAACGAGTCTAGGGCATCGCCAGCGGAGGCGAAAGGGGGCTTAGGAGCGTGGTCGCTGCCGGCAGGGAAGGCGGTCGAGGTTGGGACATCCCGGAGGCAGGACCGCGTCCTCGGGAAGCATGTTGGGAATGCCATCATGGATGAGGTAACGGGTTTCGCAGCGTGTGCAAACAAGGGCGGGCATGTCGCGCCCTTCCTCGGGAACCTCAAGTCGAACCGGCACGGTGGTGTCGAGGGGACAGCGGAGCATCGCAAGGAATTCAGGGGAAATCATGGCGAAGGGATCCGACGGGGACAAGAAAAAGCCCCCGGAGCGCGGAGGCGCGCCGGGGGCGAGTAGTCGGGGGGTGGAAAGAGCCAGCCAGGCGAGGCGGACATGGTGCCAAGAGT
>JAGWVO010000269.1 GCA_018970845.1 Planctomycetota bacterium | reverse complement strand
TAGTCGCCGAACGACCAGTTGCCGAGCATCTCGAAGAAGGTGTGGTGATAGGTGTCCTTGCCGACATCGTCGAGGTCGTTGTGCTTGCCGCCGGCCCGGATGCATTTCTGGGTGTTGGCGGCTCGCCTGTAGGAGCGGTTGCCGGTGCCTAGGAAGACATCCTTGAACTGGTTCATGCCGGCGTTGGCGAACATGAGGGTGGGATCCTCAAGCGGCACCACGGGGCTTGAGGGCACGAAGGTGTGTCCATGCCTTTCCACGAAGAAGTCGATGAATTCGCGGCGGATTTCTCGTGCGGTTTTCATGGGGGTCTCAGTCCTGCCTGGCGGCTTCGATCGCCGCGTTCCTGATCGTCGCAAGGGGAACGGAATGCCGTCGCGCCAGGTCGGCGCAGTCGTCGTGTTCGGGGTCGGGACGCTCGTCCCCGGGGCCCACCATGGCCCACTTCACGCGGACGGTTCCCCACGGGGTGTCAACTGTTCCCTGCCGCCTGGGCAGCACCCAGCGCTCGATGACGCCGTGCCTGATGCCGAGGGTTCCGGTCTCGCGGAACATGAGCCTGGCCAGCCTTTCCGCGTCGGAGGGCCGGGCCAGGATGGTGATCGCGTGCCCGGAACGGCCCTTCTTCATCGCCGCGGGCACGGCGGCGGCGTCGAGCGCGCCCTCCGACAGGGCCAGCGACAGCAAGTGGGCCACGACATCGCCCGGCACATCGTCGACCCAGGTTTCCAGCTTCGAGATCCGTTCCGATTTCCACGGATGGGCGCCATGGCTGTTGAGGAACACGCGCAGCAGGTTGGGGTGGTCGATGTAGCGGCGGGTTCCCGCGCCCGTGCCGACCTTGTCGTATCCGGGTGGCTGGTCGCGCCACTCCGAGACCCAAGCCTTCAGCATCGCCGCTCCCGTGGGGGTGGTGAGTTCACCCGTGACGGGCGGGTTGGCAACCGGCATGCCCCTGGCCAAAAGGGCCGTCGCCGGCGCCGGAATCGGCATCCTGCCGTGCTCGCAGGTCACCATGCCGCTTCCCAGGGGCACCGACCGGCTGCTGATCGTGTCCACCCCGAGAAGGTCAAGCGCCAGGGCGCACCCCATGAGGTCGGTGATGCTGTCCAGCGCCCCGACCTCGTGGAAATGAACCTTGTCGACCGTGGTTCCGTGGATTTCCGCCTCGGCCACGGCGAGTTCCCGGAAGGCGGCCATGGCCCGGTCGCGCGCCCTGGCGGGAATGCCCGACCGGTCGAGGAGCGCCGTGATCTCCGGCAGGTTGCGCGCCGGCTGCTCCTCCGGCGCCTCAACCACCAGGTGAAGCGCCTGGATGCCGCAGTGGGAGACCGTCTCGACATCCACCGACACGGGCAGGTCGAGGCGCGCCAGCGCCTCCCTCAGCGGATCGAGCGGGGCACCGGCGTCGGTGAGCGCCGAGAGCAGCATGTCGCCGGCGATGCCGCTGAAGAGGTCGAGGTGAAGGTGCGCCATCAGTGCGTCGCCCCTTCTCGAACGATTGGCCCGGGCGGGACTCGAACCCGCACCTCCTTACGGAGACAGGCTTCTAAGACCTGCATGTCTGCCATTCCATCACCGGGCCCCATGGTTGCTTCCGATCCCATCGTCCAGCCGCTTCACCAGAACCAGCGATCTCCTGCCGCTCTTGTCGTACTTTTCCCGCCTCGAGGCCGGCAGGTCGGCTGGCGATCCCTGCGAGAAACCGCCCTTCTGCTGGAAGTAGTTGAACGCCTGGGTTGAAAGCAGGAACATTTCCCGCATGCCCGCCTGCCGGGCCAGCGTCTCGCCGTATTCGATCATCTTGCGGCCGATGCCTCGGTTTTCAAACCGGGGATCGACGCACACGCAGGCCAGCTCCGCCTTGCCCTCCGTGGGGTGAAGGTGCACCGCCGCGCAGGCCACCGGCAGCTTGTCGACCTCGAAGACGAAGAAATCCTCAGCCGTGCGTTCGATCTCGGCCCTGCTGCGCCGCACGAGCTCGTCGTTGGCGACGCCCTGCGCGATGAGGTTGAGGATGGCCCGGCCGTCTTTCTTGGCGGCCTTGCGGATCGCCTGGTACTCGTTCGCGTGGACCATTGTTCCCACGCCGAGGTTCGAGAAAACCTCGGCCAGCAGGCCCTCGCTCACCCTGCCGTCGATCAGGTGAACGCGGGGCACGCCCAGCTTCACGGCGCGTACCGCCTGCTCCAGCTTGGAGGCCAATTCGGGAGCGATGTCGGAGCGGTGCCCGGCCAGCACGGCTTCGGCTTCCTCCAACGACAGCGACCGCAGCAGGCCCTCCACCGACGGTTCGCGCTGCCGGTCGATCGCGTTTTTCACCGCCCCGGTGGCCTTTTCCGTGGCCCGGCTTGTGAGCGCGACTCCCGGAAGCGTGCTCAGGAAAATCAGCTTCGCCGCCTTGAGGGCGGCGGCCACCTCCACCGCCACATGGTCGGAGTTGAGCCGGTAGGTCCTCCCCTCGCCATCGGCGCCGACGGGCGACACCACGGGCACCATGTCCTGGCCGACCAACGACTGGATCAGGCCGGTCTGCACCCGCTCGATCTTGCCCGTCCACTGGTGATCGACGCCGCCCAGGATGCCAGCGGGATGGGCCACGAGGAAACTGCCCGACACCCCGTGCAGGTCGGCCGCGTCGAGGCCTTCAACAAGCTCGTACGCGACCCTGCTGCTGGCGAACAGGGCCAGTTGCAGCGTGGCGTCGTCGGTGATCCCCGAACCGTCCAGGTTGCTGGGTTGCTGCTTGGTCAGGTCGGCAAGCTTGAGAATCTGGTGAAGCGCCCCATGCACCAAGACCACGCCGATGCGGAGACTCTTGAGCAGCGCCAGGTCGAGCAGCACATTGCGGAAATTCTCGTCCTCGACGACGGCGCCGTCGATGGCGATCACGAACAGGCGGTCGCGGAACCTCGGCACATACCGCAGGATTTCGCGCAAGTCGGTCAGCCTGTGCATCGCCAACGGTAATTCCCCCGGCGCCGGTTCGATTGACCCCCCGGCGCGCCGCGTTAAGATTGTATCTTCCCAGATGAAAGCGAACTCGGACAGGGGCGCCATGAGCGAAACCGTCGTCATCATCGGTTCCGGACCTGCAGGCTGGACCGCCGCCATCTACGCGGCCCGGGCAAGCCTCAAGCCGGTGGTGATCGAAGGCGCCATCACCGAGGAGAACCGCCTCAAGGGAACCCTTCCGCTGGGGCAACTGAACCTGACGACGGAAATCGAGAACTTTCCCGGTTTCCCCGCCGGCCACCTGCGCGAGTATCTTGGCTCGGCCCTCCCGGAGGATCGCCGGCCCTACTGGATTCTCGACAACGGCCCCCAGCCCGCCCATGGCCTCACCGGGCCCGAACTCATGGAACTGATGCGCCAGCAGGCCATCAACTTCGGGGCCCGCGTCATCACCGACGACGTGGTTTCTGTGGATTTTTCCAAGCGGCCGTTCACGATGCGCACCATCGAGAACGGTTCGATCGCGGCGCAAGCCGTGATCGTGGCGACAGGGGCGCGGGCCAACTGGCTGGGACTTCCCTCCGAGGAGCGCTTCAAGAACCACGGCGTTTCGGCCTGCGCCGTGTGCGACGGGGCATTGCCTCGCTTCCGGGGCAAACCGCTGGCCGTGGTGGGGGGCGGCGACTCGGCCGTCGAGGAAGCCAGCTACCTGACCAAGTTCGCCAGCACCGTTTACCTGATCCACCGCCGCGACAAGCTTCGCGCCAGCAAGATCATGGAAAAGAGGGCCTTGGAAAACCCCCGAATCGTGCCCGTGTGGAACAGCGCGGTTTCCGAGGTTTTGGGCAACGACAAGGACGGCGTGACGGGCATCAGGCTGGCCTCCACGGTTGGCGGCGAGGGCAAAAGCCTCGACATCGTGGGCCTGTTCGTGGCGATCGGCCACACCCCGAACACCGACTTCCTCAAGGGCGTTCTTGAACTGGATTCCAAGGGCTACATCGTTTGGCCGAAGGCTCACCGGAGCGACACCACCGTCGAGGGGGTCTTCGCCGCGGGCGATGTGGCCGACAGCCACTACCGGCAGGCCGTCACCGCCGCGGGAAGCGGGTGCATGGCGGCGCTTGACGCCGAGCGTTGGCTTGCGGCCCAGGGAGTCCACTAGAATAGTTTCGACAACCGACCTCGTAGCTCAGACGGTAGAGCAACGCACTTTTAATGCGTGGGTCCTGGGTTCGAATCCCAGCGAGGTCATTTCCCCTTGTGGTTGACGGGACCCGGCGCCTGACGGCGCTCGGCTCCAGGCGGGTTACCCATCGGCGCGCTGGCGCACTCTGTTTGTTTTGTTTGTGGCGATGAAATGAATTGCCGGACCGGCATATGAACGGTCCTTGCGATTCCCTCCCCGTCATGAAATGATTGATTCTTGTTCCGAGTTAGCCAGCCGAGGTTTGTGAATCGTGTCTTCCCAACCTTCGGACATGATCACGCGGGATTCCGATGCCCCCGCCGCCGTGGCAATGTCCGAAGCGGTTCCAGTTCGCATTGGGCGATATCGAATTGACAAAATTCTGGGCAAGGGAGGCTTCGGCGCCGTTTACCTGGCGCACGACAGCCTTCTCGACCGGATGGTGGCGATCAAGGTGCCGCACCGCAAGCTGGTGCCCACCCCTGCCGATGCCGACCCATACCTGGCCGAGGCACGCGCGGCCGCGAGCCTGAAGCATCCGCATATCGTGCCGGTGTTCGATGTCGGCTCGTGTGAGGGGTTTCCGCTGTTCGTGGTGACCCAGTTCATTGAAGGCGGCGACCTGGCCGGCAGGCTGGATCGAGGAACGCTGGCGGTGATTGATGCCATTCGCATCACCGCCGATGTCGCCCGGGCGCTCGATCATGCCCACCGGGCGGGCCTCGTGCACCGCGACATCAAGCCGGCGAACATCTTCCTAGACGCGAATGGGCGCGCCCATGTCGGCGACTTTGGCCTGGCCCTGCGCGAGCAACAACTTGGAACGGGGCCCAGGCATGCCGGCACGCCGCAGTACATGAGCCCCGAGCAGGCGCGCGGCGAGGGGCACCGGGTGGATGGCCGGTCCGACATTTTCAGCCTGGGCGTGGTGCTGTACGAAATGCTCTCCGGCCGGCGGCCCTTCCGGGCGAGCAACACCGCCGATTTGCTCGATGAGATCATCACCCTGGAGGCAAAGCCTCCAAGGCAAATGCGGCCGGAGGTGCCGCGCGAGGTTGAAAGGATTGTCCTCAAGGCCTTGTCCAAACGCGCGGGCGACCGGCACAGCACCGCGGCGGACTTGGCCGACGAGCTGGAGGCGATGCTGGCGGCACCATCGGTTTCCCCCGTTTTGGCCGAGACCGAAACACGCGGAGGTGGTTCGGCGCCC
>JAGWVO010000268.1 GCA_018970845.1 Planctomycetota bacterium | reverse complement strand
CGTTCTATTCCACCAAAGACTTCAGCTACCGATGCGACCATGTCGCCGGCGATGGCTGGGTTCTCGTGGGCGACGCCTTCGGGTTTCTCGATCCGATTTACAGTTCGGGAGTCTTTTTGGCCCTCAAAAGCGGCGAGATGGCCGCCGACGCGGTCATCAACGGTTTTTCCTCCGGGGACCTTTCGGGCAAGACCCTGGGAACCTGGGGCCCCCGGTACCTGCAAGGCATGGACCGCATGAAAAGGCTCGTGTACGCGTTCTACGAAGGGTTCAATTTCGGAGCCTTCATCCGCAAGCACCCTGAGATGAAGCGCCACCTGATCGACCTTCTCATTGGCGACCTGTTCAAGGACAGCGTCGACGAAATCATCGCGCCGCTTGACGCCATGCGCGCCGAGATGCTGGCCATGCCGTCGGCGGGCTGAACCCCAATCCGTAAGATTTCAATGTGGCAAATAGGCCGGGGCGGCAAGCCCCGGCCGCGGGCGTTTGCGGATTGGAGGCCGCGTTGGGATTCATCAGGCGCCAGCCGGAGGCTGCGGAAGCGGCGACCAGCCTTCCACATGATCTGCCGGGAATGCCCGGCCTGCTGCTGGCGGACGGGACGCTGTCGCCTGTTCTCGAGGCGCTTGGCCGGGGGAGGTCCGCGGCGATCGACGGGGCCTGGGGTTCATCCGCCGGCCTGGCCGTGGCCGCGCTGGCGGCGGGACGCCAGGGCCCCTTGCTCGTGGTGATTCCCCTGCCGCGCGACCTGCACGCCTGGCAGCACGAACTGGCCTCCTTTGGAGAAACCGACGCTGAGATCTTTCCCGCCCTCACCTGCCTTCCGGGGGAGGACGAGGCTTCCGACCCGGCCACGCCGCACCGCCTGCGCACCCTCGCCCGGCTCAGCCGGGGCGACAGGCCCGTCATCTTGGCGACGCCCGCGGCGCTGCTGCAACCGGTGCCCTCTCCCGAATCGCTCGACCGCAAGGGCTGGCCGGCGCGCAAGGGCGACATGCTCGACCTCCTGGCGCTGCGCCGCTGGCTCGCTGAGAACGGGTATTCGCCCGGCGAGGTGGTTGAAGGGCCGGGCAGCTTCGCCTCGAGGGGCGGGATCATCGACATCTGGTCGCCCGAGGCGGAGCATCCGGTGCGCCTCGAGCTGTTCGGCGATGAAATCGAGGGGATGAGGCCGTTTTCCCCGGCGACGCAGAGGGCGCTGGAGGAAGTTTCCGAAACCCGTTTCTTGCCGGTGCGCGACGCCGCCGCGCTGACGCCGAACAACTCGTGCCTGAGCGACCATCTCGGACCGTCGGGCCGGGTGGCCCTGGCCGAGCCTGGCGAGATCCGCAGGCAGGCGGAGAGCCTGGGGGACCGCACGGCCTCGGCGCAGGGAACGCTATCGGCCCGCGCGATGATGGCGAGCCTGATGTCGAGGCCGAGGGTGGACATCTCCAGCCTGCCGGAATCCGAGGCGGCGGTGGCCTGCCACCTCGCGGTGGAGTCGGTGGCGAGGCTTTCGGGCAACATCCAGCGGGTGCGCGACGAACTCGACCAGGTGGCGGTGAACGACCAGGTGCTGGTGGCATGCCAGGGCTCGGGCGAGACGGCGCGCCTTGGCGAGGTGCTCGCCGCAGGACAAGTGGCGCGGGCCGACCGGCTGCGGCTGGTGCCCGGCTTCGTGCGCTCGGGCTTTCGCCTGCTTCGGACCGGCGCCGCCGGCGTGGTGATCCTCGGCAGCCAGGACCTGTTCCACCGGGAGGTGGTGGGCGGAGCGGTGCCGGGCCAGCCCACCCGCTCGCAGCGCAAGGTCGAGTCGCGCGCCATCGACAGCTTCCTCGAGCTGGCTCCCGGCGACCTCGTGGTGCATGTCAGCCACGGCATCGCCCGGTTCGAGGGGATGGAACTGCTCGACCGCACGCAGGCGCGCGGGCAAACGGGCACGGCGAACGCCGCGCCGGCGCGCGCGGGCGAGGCGCAGGCCGCCGCGGGCAGCGCCGAGGAGCACCTTGTCCTGGAGTTCCGCGACCGGGTGCGGGTGTTCGTGCCGATCTCGAAGATCAACCTGGTGCAGAAATATGTCGGCGCCTCGGGCGCCGTGGAACTGTCGCGGTTCGGCTCCGCCTCCTGGCAGAGGAAGCGGGACAAGGTCGCCGAGGCGGTGATCGACCTCGCGGCCGACATGATCCAGGTGCAGGCGGCGCGGGCGGCGAGGCCTGGCCGCGCCTGGCCCGCCGACAGCCAGTGGATGCGGGAATTCGAGGCGTCGTTCCCCTACCAGGAGACGCCCGACCAGCTTGCGGCCATGGCGGAGATCAAGGCCGACCTCGAGAAGGCGCGCCCGATGGACAGGCTGGTCTGCGGCGATGTCGGCTTCGGCAAGACGGAACTGGCCCTGCGCGCCGCGTTCAAGGTCGCCGACTCGGGCGGCCAGGTCGCCGTGCTCGTGCCCACCACCGTGCTCGCCGAGCAGCACTACCGCACCTTCAGCCAGCGCATGGCCGAATATCCGCTTTCGGTGGCCTGCCTCAACCGGTTCCGCCCGCCCGCCGAGCAGCGACGCATCATCCAGGCCCTGGCCGAGGGCTCCATCGATGTCGTCATCGGCACGCACCGGCTCGTCAGCAGGGATGTCTCCTTCCGCGACCTGGGATTGGCCGTCATCGACGAGGAGCAGCGCTTCGGCGTCGAGCACAAGGAGAAGCTCAAGCAGTTGCGCGAGAAGGTGGATGTGCTGACGATGACCGCCACGCCCATTCCCCGCACGCTGCACCTGGCCCTGTTGGGCATCCGCGACATCTCCAACCTCGAGACCCCCCCGCCCGACCGCCAGCCGGTGGAAACGCGCGTGACCCGCTTCGAGGACGAGCTTGTCAGGCAGGCGATCCTGCGGGAGATGAACCGCGACGGGCAGGTGTTCTTCGTGCACAACCGGGTCCACGACATCAAGGCGGTCGAGGCCAAGCTGCAAAGGCTGGTGCCCGAGGCGCGCATCGTGGTGGCGCACGGGCAGATGGATGGCGACGAGCTGGAAAACGCGATGGTGCGGTTCCTACGCCGCGAGGCCGACATCCTGCTTTCCACAACGATCATCGAGAGCGGGCTCGACATCCCCAGCGCCAACACCATCTTCATCGACGACGCCGACACCTACGGCCTGGCGGAACTGCACCAGTTGCGCGGGCGCGTCGGCCGGTCGCGCGAGCGCGCCTTCGCCTACCTGCTGGTGAACCCCGTGAAGATCCTCGAGGCCGACGCCTCGAAACGGCTCAAGGCGATCGAGGAGTTCACCGCGCTGGGCTCGGGCTTCAAGATCGCGCTGCGCGACCTTGAGATCCGGGGCGCGGGAAATATTTTGGGCACGCAGCAGTCGGGGCACATCGCATCAGTTGGCTACGAAATGTACTGCCAGCTTCTCGACAACGCCGTCAGGCAGATGCGGAACCAGCCGTTGCAGGAACCGGTGGAGGTGAATGTGGACCTCGGCTGGCCGGCTTACCTGCCGGCCGACTATGTGCCGGGGCAAAGGCAGAGGATCGAGGTGTACCGCCGGCTGGCGCGGGTGCGCGAACTGACCACGCTCGAGGACTTCCGCCGCGAGCTGCGCGACCGCTTCGGGCAGATTCCCGCGCCGGTGGAGTGGCTGGTGCGCCTGGCGGAGGTGCGGATCCGGGCCGACGCCTGGAAGGTGGCGTCGGTGCATTACGACCGGTCGCAGGAGGCGTTCAACAAGCTCGACATCGTTTTCGCGGGGCGCGACCCGCGCCGGCTCGACGACCTGGCCCGGCGCGATCCCCGGCTGCGCCGAGTCGACGCGCTGAATGTGTACCTGCGCCCCGAGCAGCATGAGCGCGAGCCAGACGCGGTCTACCGGCTGGTGATCCGCGCGCTTGGCTGACGGGGCGGCGAAATTTAAGGGCGCCCCGACCGCGCGGCGGCCGATCACCTGAGGACGCGGTCAAGGAAATCCTGCACCGTTTGCATGATGGTGCGGCCGGCGACCACCGTGCCGAGGCCCGGGGTGTGCCCAGCGCCCGGCACCGTGACCAGCGTGGTGTCGACGCCGGCGCGACGGGCGGAGGAGGCCAGCGCCTCGGCCTGGGAGTAGGGAACCGTCCTGTCGGCGGTGCCGTGGACAATGAGCACTGGCGGGTCGCCCTGCCTGACGGCAGCCTCCTGCCCGAACATGCCGCCCCAGAGGTTGATGACAGCCCTGGGCCTCACCGCCGACCTCTCGGGGCCGTAGGTGGCCAGCAGCGAGGTGATGGCGCCCGCTGAGGTGCCGCCAACCGCGATGCGCGCCGGGTTGACGCCATAAGTGGCGGCCCGGGCGACGACATGGTCGAGCGCCCTGCCAAGGTCTTGACGGGCGGCGGCCATCGCCTGCTCGAGCGTGGCGCCGGGGCCGAGGTCGCGCTGCAGGCGGTAGCTGATGTCGAACACCGCATAGCCCGCCTCGGAAAGCGCGCGGGCCATGTCGCCGGTCATGCCGCCGCGGGAACCGCTGGTGAACCCGCCGCCATGAACCAGCACCACGGCGGGGAACGGCCCGGTGCCCGCGGGGCGGTAGGCGTCGAGCATAAGCCGGGTGCCGCCCACCTCGGCGTAGGAAATATTGCGGGTGATGGTCGGCGTGGTGGCGACTGGCGGCGGCATAGGCGCGGTGTCGTCGTTGAGGATCGTGCCCGTGGCCGTGGTTGTTCCGATGACGCCGTTGCGGGGATTGGAGAGGCGCACGAGCACCGTTTCATTGGGCTCGACGGCGCTGTCGCCGAGGACATAGACGGGGATGGTCTTGGAGGTTTCCCCCGCCGCGAAGGTCACCTCGCCCGAACTGGCGACATAATCGATCCCGGCGGTGGCCGTGCCATTCTCCGTCGCCCAGCGAACGGTCACGGGAACCGTGGAGCGGGCGGAAAGGGTGAGCGTGAAGAACATCCTGACAGCACCCGTGTTGCCCTCGGCAACCGAGGCGGCGGCCATCGACACCGAAGGCGGGGGCGGCAGGTCGTCGCTGGCGATGACAACCTCCCCGCGGGCTACGGCGCCGATGGTGTAGCCCGTGCCTGCGACCACGGTGACGACCACGCTTTCGGACGGTTCCACCAGGGTGTCGTCGATCGGCCGGACCTCGATGTAGGCGCTGGCCTGCCCGGCGGGAATGGTGACAGTTCCCGACAGGGCCGCGTAATCCTGCCCGGCGGTGGCGGACCCGCTGACGGCATACGCGACAACCAAAGGAGCGGCCATCGAACCACCCGCGCGCGTGACGCGGAACACGCCCCGGTCGGCGCCGGCCTCGGCCGCCGCGGCGTCGGGCGTGGAGATGGTGACGGTCGACGGAGAGGACGTCGGGGCGGGAGTGGGCGCGGGCGCCGGGGCGGGAG
>JAGWVO010000267.1 GCA_018970845.1 Planctomycetota bacterium | reverse complement strand
CGACACGGTTGGATTCATCAGGGACCTGCCGCACCACCTGGTGGCTTCCTTCAAGGCGACGCTCGAGGAGGCGCGCCGGGCCAGCCTGCTGCTGCATGTCGTGGATGCCTCGGACACCCATGCGGAAGAACGAATTGAAGCGGTGCGCAAGGTCCTTGACGAGCTTGGCTGCGGAGGCCAGCCGACCTTGATCGTCTTCAACAAGATCGATGGCTTGCCGGATGTCTCGTACCTGCAGGTGCTCCAGACCCGGCATCCGCGGTCGGTGGCGGTGAGCGCCCGGACGGGCGAGGGCATTCAGTCGCTGGAGGATGCCGTCAGCGCCGAACTGGCCCGCGGCCTCGAGAGGTTTGACATCATCGTGGACGCCGCCAATGGCAAGGCGATGGCCTACGCCGAGGCCCATGCCGAGATAGCCACCAAGGAGCTGGTGGGAGTCACGATGAGGCTGAAGGGGTTGGCGTCGTCGGAGGATGTCGCCAAGCTCAGGAGGCTGGGGGCGCGCCCGGCCGATCCGGTGGAATCAGGCGGATCAGGGGATTTCTGATTCCGTCCGGTCGAACCGCTTGCGGATGTCCTCGGGCAGGGGCACCGATCCATCCGAGTCGAGTTCCCGGCCCGTGGCATCGCGACGGATATCCCGTATCAGACGGTCGGAATAGCGGAGTTGCCTGTCCCTGGCCAAGTCGCCGTAAGACTGATCCTTGTCGCCCAAGGTTTTGCGGTCGGTGGCTCCCTGATAAGCCCGGACAAAATCCTCGGCCGGGGGCGAGACAACGCTGGTGACAAGGCCCACAAAAACTTCTGATCCGGAAATGTCGTTGATGACCGTCGCCTGTCCGGGAAGCATTCCCGCCAAGGTCTCCAGCGTGTCAGGCCGGGGATAGCGAATCACGGAACGGGGAATTCGGTTGGCCGTGTAGGAAACGGGCATGTTGGCCATCACGGCGGGGGTGCGGGTTTGCGCGCTCAGCGAATCGATGAAGCGGGGTTGTCCGGCTCCCTTGAGTTCCTCGACTGAGGCGAGGCGCTTTTTGGCCTCATCATTGGTCATTCCCTGGTTGGAGCCGGCACGAAGGGAGGCGACGGCCTTGAGTGCTTTTTCCCTGAGGCGGTCGGATGTTCGTCGCCGGATGATCTCGGCGCGCACCAAATCCTTGGTGGCTTGCTGGTCAAAGGGCCTGACGGCGGGGTTTTCGATGGCCGCGGCCCAAAAGAGGTAAAGGTTCTTGGGCTTGGCGGCATCGGCGAATGACGCGCCAACCGAGCCTATTTCCTGGGGTTGGAACGCCGAGCGGATGTTGTTTCGGACATAGGCGCCGAAGTCGGCGTCCGGTTCACGCCTGACGGGATCAAGGGGTGAGCCCTTGGGAGTGTTTTCCTCGACATTTTCCTTGTAGGCGGCAATGAGTGGTTGAACCGCGGAATCGGCTTGCAAACCTTCCTCGTCGGCCGGCTTGAGCATGGCGTGATAGGCAAGGCCCGCGGCAAGGGCGCTTGAGCGTATCTTTTCCTCGGCTTGAACCGGATCAGCCCGGCCCGGCCCCGCCAGCGATGTGTCGGATGAGGCCTTGCGGATCTCCTCGGTGAGGGCATTCACCACGCGCGAGAAAGCCGCCTTCCGCGACTCATCGAGGATGACCGCGGCGGCCTCCTTCGCGACGGTCTCAAGACCCGGAAGCGGGGCGGGATGGCCCGACAGGGCCAATGGAGCCCACAGGTGGGCTCCCGGGCCGGAGGCGGTAAGGGCGGCGAGAGTGGCGGAACGGGTGAGCCTGGCTTGGCGGGGGAGCAGTTCCGGTATCGCCGCGGTCAGGGCGAAGGCGCTCCAAGGCCCATTGGCCGGGCATGCGAACGAGGCGAGCACGGCGGGGGGCAAATCCCGGCTCGCTGGCTTGTAGGCCGCATCGATCCGCTTGTGTTCAATCGGCTCGAGCTTGCCGGCGGCCTGCCTGCGGTCCACCGGATTGACCATCGGATCAAGCCAGGTCCAGAAGGCCACGCCGGGCAGGATGTCGTCACCGATCTCGGTTCGGCCGGGCGTGGTGGAGTCGGCCCATGCGAATAGCGCCGAGGCGGTAGCCGGACCAGACCCGAAACCCCCGATCGAAACGAATGGGGCCAAAACCCGGGATGCCTGCAACAAGGCCGGCGCGGAAACGGCCTTGGTAATGTCGGGTCGGGCCGCCACCCAGGAAATCTTGTACTGGCGGGGAGTCATGAACCCTGGAGAAGGTGAGCCGGGTACCGGTTCGGAATTCTTGTACCTGTCGTAAAGATCCCGAATTTCCTGTTCGGAAACGGGCAGTTTGGAAACCTCGGCGGCCAACTCCGCGGAAGCGACAACCGGCACGATCGCAGCCGAAACCCGCGTTTGCCTCGCGCTGAAATATTCGTCAAATTCCCCCGGCGTGGGGTCGGACGGGGCGGGGGTGAACTTGGCTCCTTCGGTGGCCATGGGCATCAGGAATGACATCTCGGGAGATGTGCCCATCACGGCGTCGCGGGTGATGGTGAGGATGGTGAGGGTGCGCAAGGCTTCCTTCACCCGATCTGAGCCACCACCCGTCCGGGAGCCCCGCGACATCAACTTGACGAAGTCGATGTCTGAAAAGCGGGTGCCAGCGGCCCAGAAAGGCTTGGCCGGATCGGTGCCCAGTTGGGAATTCAGGAATTCCCGGAGGCGCTCATCGTCGATGACGATTCCCATCCGCGAGGCGGTTCGCTTCCAGATTTCGGCATCGAGAAGGCCTTGGGCCGCCCGGGTGTTGAATGTGCCCGCCGTGGTGAAGATCTTGCGGCTGAACAGTTGCATCATGCGGGCTTGGTTGGCGGCTCCGCCGAACCGGATGAAATTGTTGAGGAACTCCTGGGCGATTTCGAAGTCCTCCCGATTCCTGCTGAGGTCGATCTCATGGACGGCTTCGCCGAAAACCTTGACAACCTCGCTGCCGCGATCGCGTTGCGCGAACCATCCGAGGGCGGATTCGAAAATGTCTCCCCGGCCAAACTGGAAGACGAAGAGAAACATCGTGATGATGGCCACAACCGCCATAATGGGCTGGAGATAGGTGCGGATGCTAGCGAGGGGATTGAATGCCATGATGCCGTCCTGACGCGATCAAGCGAATGAACCGGGCCGTCCCCTTGACGAATTACGCCAGCCCTTATCATGGTGGCGGTCCCCGGAAATGCAGATTGTAGCCGGCGAACCGTCATCTACAACAGCAGCAGTCCGGGGAACGGCAGGGAGAGCACCGTGGCAGCCCGCAAGATCAAGAAGCAAGTCGTGATCGTCGAATCTCCGGCCAAGGCCAAGACGATCCAGAAATATCTCGGCGCCGACTACGAGGTCACGGCCAGCAAGGGGCATGTGCGTGATCTTCCCAAGAGTCGCCTGGGCATCGACATCGCCGCCGGGTGGGTTCCCACCTACCGCCCGCTGGCCGATCGCAAGCAGGTTCTTGCCGGCTTGAAGAAATCGGTCAAGGGAGCCGGGATGGTGTTTCTCGCCCCCGACCCCGACCGGGAGGGAGAGGCGATCGCCTGGCACCTTCAGCAGGCTCTCGACCTGCCGGATTCGAAGGTGCGCCGGGTGCGTTTCAACGAGATCACGAGGAACGCCGTGCAGGAGGCGTTCACCGCCGCCGGCGCCATCAATGCCCACCGGGTGGAGGCCCAGGAGGCTCGCCGGTTCCTGGACAGGATCGTGGGGTACAACCTGAGCCCTCTCCTGAGCCGTCGACTGGCCCGGCAGCTTTCCGCGGGGAGGGTTCAATCGGTCGCCGTGAAACTGGTTGTCGACCGTGAGCGCGAGATCGCGGCTTTTGTCGCGGAGGAGTTCTGGTCCGTCGAGGCCCTGCTCGCCGTTGCCGGTTCAGTCGACAGGGCCCGTTTTTCGGGTGAACAGGTGCAAATCGTCCTGGCCGACCCCAACCCTCGCAAGAGATTTGGGAAAAAATCGGAGGAAGGCTCCGAGGATGAGGGCGATGAGGCGGCTGAAAGCGACCAGCTTGGAACCTTCAAGGCCGAACTGGTGAGCTGGGCGGGGGAGAAATTCGAGGCCGGCAAGCGAGAGCAGGTTGATGTCGTGCTCGCCAACCTCAACGGCGCCACCTGGACCGTGACCCGGCTTGAGGAGAAGGAAAAGCAGGAACGCCCGCCCGCGCCCTTCACCACGAGCACCCTCCAGCAGGTCTCCTCGAACCGCCTTGGCTATTCGGCCTCCAGGACGATGCGCATCGCCCAGCGGCTTTACGAGGGGGTGGATTTGGGAAGCGAGGGCCAGGTTGCCCTGATCACCTACATGCGAACCGACAGCACCCGCGTCTCCGATGACGCGCTCCGGGCGGTTCGTGAGCGGATTCAATCGGATCATGGCGAACGCTACCTTCCCGAGAAGCCGAATCGCTACACCAGCGGCAAGAGCGCGCAGGAGGCCCACGAGGCGATCAGGCCCACAGACCTCTCCTACACGCCGGCCCGCCTGGCCAGCCTGCTGCCGTCCGAGCAGCTCCGCCTTTACACGCTCATTTACAACCGCTTCGTCGCCAGCCAGATGCGGCCCGCCGTGTTCGGGGTGACGACGGTCGAGGTGACGGCATCCAAGGGGGTGTTCAGGGCATCCGGACGGGTGCTGCGGTTCGACGGGTTCCGTCGCGTGATGCCTTCATCCTCGAAAAACGAGGAGCCCCAGCTTCCGCCGCTGTCGGAAGGGCAGGGCCTCGACCTGATGAAATTGTCGGGCCGCCAGCACTTCACCCAGCCGCCTCCCCGTTTCAACGAGGCGAGCCTTGTGAAGACCCTGGAAAAGGAGGGCATCGGCAGGCCGAGCACCTACGCCGCGATCATCACCAAGATCCAGGAGCGCGGATATGTCGAGCAGCGCGAAAGGCGCTTCCACGCCACCGAGGTCGGAATGCAGGTGACCGACCTCCTTGTCGACCATTTCAAGCAGGTCATGGACCTGAAGTTCACCAGCCACATGGAGGAACAGCTCGACAGGATCGAGACGGCGAACATGGGCCGAAACGCCGTGCTGGACGAGTTCTACGGTCCGTTCACCGAGGCGCTGAAGCAGGCCGAGACGGTCCTGGGCTCAAGCCAGGAGGCTTGCCCGCAATGCGGCAAGCCGCTGTCGGAGAGGTTCAGCCGGAGGGGGCGATTCTACGGATGCAGCGGATATCCGGAATGTAATTACATCAAGAGGCCCGAGGGGCAGGCCGAGCGCGTGGCCCCGGAGCCGACCGACCATGTCTGCCCCGTCTGTTCCAAGCCGATGCTCAAGAGGGTGGCCAGGGGCAAGCCGTTTTTGGGATGCAGCGGCTATCCCGAGTGCAAGACCACGATGAACCTCGACGCCGAGGGGAA
>JAGWVO010000266.1 GCA_018970845.1 Planctomycetota bacterium | reverse complement strand
CCCGGGGGGACACGACTTTTCATCCATGAACAGTCCCACGCCTTCGGCCATGAAGGCATTCAAATATTTCCGGCGATTGGATGGCGAAAGAAATAAAGGCTTAACAAATGGGAACGGCGGGCCGTGGCCCGCCGTTTTCATCGTCAGAAGCGTCACGGTCTTCAGCCAAGCAGAAGGCTGGGTTCCCATCCCACCCGTTCCGCGGAGGAACGAAGTTTTTCAAGGGCCCGATTCTGGATCTGCCTGACGCGCTCCTTGCTGATCCGAAGGAGGTGGCCGATTTGCCTGAGGCTGTGAGTTCCATTGCCAGTGAGGCCGAAACGAAGGTCCAGAACCTTCTTCTCACGGGGACGCAGGTTGTCCATGAGAAAATTCAAGGCTTCCTGCCGTTCCGAATTTTGCCGCAAGGTCGTGCTTTCGTTGTCTGGCATGGCCTCAGTTAGCTTGAAATCGGAATCATCATCGAGAACGGCGTTGAGGGAAACCGGAGTCCTCGTGGCGGTTTGAAGATGCGTGAGATGCTCAAGGCTGGATCCGGTTCTGGAAGCGAGTTCCTGCGCGGTGGGAAGATGTTTGCCTCCATGAGCGAGCGCTTCCGATTCCTGCTGGAGCAATCCCAGCTCTTGAAGGTGGTGGGGAGAGAGGCTCACAAGATGACTTTGCCTTGCCACCGCAATCTGCAATGTTTGCCTGATCCACCAAGTCGCATATGTTGCTAACCGGGTCCCATGGCTGACATCAAAACGGTCGATCGCCTGCATGAGACCGCAAACGGCTTCCTGAAGCAGATCGGCATAGCTGAGGGCATGATGGCGAAAACGCTTGGCCACATGGGCGGCAAGCCTGATGTTGGCCGAAGCCAGGCGATGCTTGAGGTGGACATACTGGTCGTGAAGGCGCTTGACGGCAGGTGAACCCAGTCGCGCTTCCTCGGCGCAGTTGTCACGAATGAACTGGGCCATCGGCCAGGGTTCCATGGGAGGCCGAGAGGCGCGAAGACGCGGAAAGCTCTTGAGCAGCGAGCGGATGAGCGACTTCTTGATTTCCCAAAATTCAGATAGGAGATTACGCTCTTCTTCGGGAGTCAGGAGGTCGGAGGAATAAACCGTGACGGGAGGAGCAATGGGGACTTCCTGGTCCTCGACCACCCTCTTCGCACGCTTTGTTTTCATGGAGGCTTTCCCTGATTCCGGCATGAAGTGGAACCGTCGCGAAAGATTGTCGCAGCGGATCCGGACAGGTTCCGAACCATCTGGAATGATCACAACGCCAAGCGGGCGATCATTCGGGACGGCTCGGGCCGGCACCTTTCGGCCGGCAGGTTCGACGCCCTGGGGCGGCGGACCTGCGGACCGTCGGAGGCTCAAGGCCCAAGATGGATCCGGTTTTACGCCGGCTTGGAGCCTTCTCACCAGACTGCCGCATTCTAAAGGCGACCGGGCCGTTTCGCAAGTTTCTTTCCGGTTTTCCGGAACCTTTTCCAAACGGAAAATCATCGCGTTTATTTCCTTGATTTCCCGCGCCGCGGGCCGAATACTGATGGGTTCAACACATGGGGCCACGGCCCGTGAACGAAACGCGTCAACCCATCATCGCCGCGACCCTCTTCCCCGACATCCTGGCCTTGCCGTTGGCGGATATCATCCAATTACCTATTCAATTTGTATCTATCGAGGATTGCAGCAAAAGTGACTGGTGCGCGCTCATCGTTGGTCCTGAGGCCACCCGGGCCGATTACGGCCGGATCATCCGCGCCTGGTACAGCGAGGGTGACAATCGGCCTCTGCTCGCCTGCCCGGTCGACGGGAACATCGCGTCCTGGCTCGAGGGCCGGGAAATGGACCGGATCATCTGGAACACGCTTTCCGTCCCCCCCGGTCCCCGCGACCGTCGCATCGTGCTGAGGGCGCTGGAATCAGCCAAAAGCGAGATCGGACGGTTGCGGGATTCGCTCGCCTCGCTCGAAGTCAGGAATCGCGGACTGATCGACCTCGCGAGTCAATTGCGCCGCGACGCCACCACATGCCCGCTCACGGGCGTATTCAACCGCAGGGCCATCGAGGGCTTGCTCGAAGGGGAGGTTGCCGGGAGGTCCGGATCGCCGCTTTCCGTCGGCTTTGTTGACATCGACCGCTTCAGGGAAACCAACAAGCGCCACCTTCACACCGGAGGGGATATCGTGATCCGGGGTGTCGCCGGTGTCATCTCAACGATCATCCGGGAATCTGACGCCCTTGGCAGGATCGGCGGTGATGAGTTCCTCATCATCGCCCGGGGCACGGGAATGGAAGGGGCCACGGCCTTGGCCGCGAGGATCAGGCAAAGTGTCACGGCGGCGCGATTCGATTGCCAGAACGGCCCGGCCTCCACAACGGTGAGCATCGGATTTGCCGTCGCCGAGGGCATTCAAGCGGTCTCGGCGCAATCCCTGAAGGACATGGCAGCCAAGGCCCTGCTGGAAGCCAAGGAGGCTGGCAGGGATCGGGCCGTCGTCAGGTTCGCCCGTTCAACCCAACCTGAAGGCCCAACGCCCGCCTGAGGGACCTTCCGGCAACGGCTCGGGAACGCGCCAACGCCGGAATCGAGACGATCGAACCGGGATTGAACAGAAGCGAAAGAAGCATTCCCCCGTAGTTCATGCCGCCATCTGCCCGGCACCACTTGCCAATACCCGGCGGAAGCGATTCGTCCGCCCCATCAAGCACGACTCGGATCATCGACCATTCCCAGCCTTGGATTTGGCACCACCCCGCCACATGGGCCGATTCCATGTCAACCAATTGGCAGCCCGACCCTTGCGCCAATTCAGCCTTGGCCAGCGGTGATTCCGCGACATGATCGACACAAGCGACATCCGCCTCGGCAAGATCGGGGCCGACTCCGAAGCAGCCAACATCAGGTTGGCGGAATGCCAGTTCGCCCAGATGATTCCTGACCGAACGGATGCGGAAAGCGGTTCCCCGCGTCGCGGAGCGGGTCAAGCCACCCGCCAGACCAAGGACAAGAATCCGCCGACACTCCAAGGATGCCAATGGGCGCAGGCCGACAACGCAGGAAGCCCCGGCACCAATGACGCGGGGCTTCCACTCGGGGACAATGGAGGCTTCCGCGGAAAGCGGGCAAACCACCGTGAAAGAGGCGGGCAACTCGGTCAGGCCACCTGCCAGGCGAGCATCTTGAGGCTGTCTCCCAATTTCCCGTTCACCCCGAGCGCCGCCGAGGGCTCGAACCCGCAGTGAACAAGGCAATGCTCGCAACGCGGATCCTTGCCCTTGCCGTAACGGTTCCAGTCGGTGTTGTTCATGAGGCCGTCGAAGGTTTCGTGGTGCTCATCGGTGATGAGGTAGCACGGGCCCTTCCATCCCTTCACATTTCGCGTGGGATTTCCCCAGGCGGTGCAGGTGAGCTCCCGCTTGCCGGAAAGGAATTCGAGATAGATGGGGGAAGACATCATCTTGTGCTTGGCGAAGAGGGATTGGGCTTCCTTGAACTTGGCGCGGACATCATCCCTCGTCATGAAAATCTCGGCGGCGCCGGTCGGGTTCGTGGCGTGGACCGCCTGGTAACCGTAGGCGGGCGAAACCATGAAGCCGTCAACACCGATGCCCGCGAGGAAGGTGAACAGTTGGTCGATCTCGCCGATGTCGGTTTCGCGATAGATGGTCGTGTTGGTGCACACCATGAAACCGCGTTCCTTGGCAAGCCGGATCCCTTCGACTGCGGCTTGGAAGACGCCCTCCCGCTCGACCATCAGGTCGTGGGTTTTCTCGAGGCCGTCAAGGTGGACATTGAAGAAGAAGCGGCTGGTTGGTGAAAACTCATCCATCTTCTTTTTCATGAAGACGCCGTTGGTGCACAGGTAAATGTGCTTCTTGCGCCTGAGGATGCCGCGCACCAGGTCGCCAATTTCAGGATAGATCAAGGGTTCCCCGCCGCAGATGCTGACGATCGGGGCGCCCGCCTCGTCGACGCTGTCGAGGCACTCCTGCAGCGAAAGCTTGTCGCGGATGGTGGCCGAATATTCCCTGATGCGCCCGCAACCCGTGCATGTCAGGTTGCAGGTGTGGAGGGGTTCCAGCATCAACACAAGCGGGAAACGCTTCTGCCCGGTCAGTTTCTTCCCGGCGATGTAGCCGGCCATCTTGGTCGTCAGGGATAGTGGGAAACGCATGTCAGGACTCCGAAAAAGTGGTTCGTTTCCAGCGGACTGCCTCAGGCGATTCCCAAGCGGCGGGACCGGGCCAGCGCCATCAGGGGGAAATAAAGCCTATAATAGTGATATTTAAGATAAAAGACTTTGGGAAAACCGGTCCCGGTGAACGGCTCCTCCTCCCACCCCCCGGAGGGAAGTTGCCTGGCCGAAAGCCACTCGAGTGCTCGGCGAACGACGGGACCGCGCTCCCCGGCGGCCATGAGGCCCATCACGGCCCATGCTGTTTGGGATGCCGTCGGTTCGCCCTGGCCGGCAAGCGATGGATCGTCATAGCTCGCGCACGATTCGCCCCAGCCGCCGCAAGGCTGCTGAACCGACTTGAGCCATGCCGCCGCCCGGGCCACCATGGGATCCCCGGGGCCCACCCCGGCCTTCTCAAGGCCGACGAGCACCTGCCAGGTCCCGTAGATGTAATTGACGCCCCATCTGCCGATCCAGGCGCCCGTTGGCTCCTGTGTCTTTCGGAGAAACGCCAAGGCCTTGTCGCACACGGGATCGCCCGCCCTCAATCCGAACTCGGCCAAAGCCTCCAAAACCCGCGCCGTGATGTCGGGACAACTTGGGTCGAGCATGGCGTTGTGATCAGCAAACGGCACCTTGGTGAGGAATTCGCGGGTGATGTCCCGGTCGAAGGCGGCCCAACCCCCGTCGGAATTCTGCATGGCGACGAGCCACCGCACGGCGCGCCGGATGCGGTCGGGCTGCCCTTCGCACGAGGCGGAACCGGTCCGCGCGAGGGCCATCAGGACCATCGCGGTGTCGTCCGTGTCCGGATAAAAGGAATTCCGGTATTCGAAATACCATCCGCCCGGCTCGATTCCGGGAATCCTGTCGGCCCAGTCCCCCCTGCGGAGGACTTCCCTGCCCGCCAGCCACTCGTTGGCGGAGGCGACAGCCATCCCCTCGGCGGTGTGGCCGCATTCGGCGAGCGCGTTGAGCGAGAGGGCCGTGTCCCAAACAGGAGAGAGGCAAGGCTGGAGCCAAACCCGGTGCCTGTCCCGCAACTTGAGATCGTCGATTTGCCTCATGGCCCAGCGCATCTCATCGGAGTCTTCGGCGACTCCCATGCACTTCAAGGCGATCACCGTGTAGATCATCGGCGGGAAAATCGCGCCCAGGCCGTCGCTGTCGACAAACCTGTTTCGCATCCATTCGAGCGATGCCGCCAACGA
>JAGWVO010000265.1 GCA_018970845.1 Planctomycetota bacterium | reverse complement strand
GTGTCGCTGCAGGAATGGGTGGCCATGGCGATCTGTTTGAGGTTGTTGCTGCAACTCATACGGTTTGCGGCCTCGCGGACCTTTTGCACTGCGGGAACCAGGAGGCCGATGAGGACAGCGATGATGGCGATCACCACAAGAAGTTCAATGAGCGTGAAGCCGCGACGAGATGGTTGCGACATAGGAAAACCTCAAACTCGAACAACAGATATGTCTCAACTGGTGTAACTTCCCGGCATCGCCGGCGCAAGAAATAATCCTTTTTTAATCCAATCAAGCCCGCCCATGCCGGCCCGGAATCCGGGTTGGAGCAAAACCCCCGGTCAGGCAAGTCCCCCCTTGGCGCTCTCAGACAGCCTCTCCCCGGAGCCTGCGGCGGATCGTCGCGAGGGTTTCCTCGTTCTCGATCTTCCCGTCGCGGAAGACAGGCCTGAGCGCCCCGGCTTTTTCCTGCCCGGGCGACTGCATCTCGTGGAGGATGAAGTCGTCTCCCTCCTTTTCCACGCGCAAAAGGCCCTTGGCCGACTTCTTGGTTCCGCCGTCGGTCTTGGGATCCTTGAACAGCGGCCGGCCCACTCCCCCGACCACGCCGTAGGTCGCCTTCACGGCGCTGCCGAAGGTGTCGCGCGTGCAGTACTGGTAGGTGAAGCTGCCGATGCCGAACACCATGTTGCACGAGGCGAATCCCTTGGCCTTCATGCCGGCCAGTATCGCCTGGGCGCGCTCCAGCGTGATGGAGTCGCCATAGATGAGCCCCACGCGCTCGTTCAGCACCTTGTACCCCTTGGTGGTGACGGTGCCGCCGAAGATGTCGTGCAGGCACTCGAGCGATCCCTTGGCCTCGTTCTCGGTGAGCGGAACGGGGTCGTCGCCGTCGATGGCGAAGTAGCGGCCCTGGTGCCTGACGGCGTCGTGGCCGGCCTTCCGGGCCGAGGCGATGGCGCCGGCGTCAAGCGACGGCACATCGGCGTAATGGTAGCCGCAGATGATGCGCACCGGGTCGCCGGAGTCGGGCCGGAAAACGGTCTTGGCCATGCCCATGGCGTCGGGCCGGCGCGCGAGGATCTTGTCCTTGAGCCTTTGGGCGAAGCCGCCATGGCCGACCACTCCCCAGAAATCCCAGGTGTCGCTGACGATCGAGACAATGCCCGAGGGATAGACATCCTCGATGAGCCGGCGGAAGGTCTCGAACTCGTCGTCCATGCCGCCCATGCACATGACGCTGTGCTCCGTGGCCGGGACCGACCCGCCCACGAAGGTTCCCGCGGCGCCGTAATAGTCTTCGAGGTAGTCGATGGAGTGGATGCTGTCGGTGCCGAGGAACGACAGGAGGTGCCCGGCGCCCGACTGGGCCGAGTCGTGGATGCCCGACATGCCCCGGGGCGAGAAGTCGTGGCCCTGCCAGTCGACGAATTCCGGCGGGGCGCCGGTCTCACGGGCGTAGCGTTCCAGCAGCCTGCGGTATTCGTAGGCCACCGTCGCCGTGGTGGACGGCTTCCACAGTTCCGCCGAAAGCTGGGTCTCGAGGTAATTCGACAGCCAATAGAACTCCGGTATGGTGTTCTGGATCGTGAACAGCGGCACCCGGATGTTGACCCGGCTGCCCTCGGGCAGCGCCTTGACCAGGACGGGGAGGTAGCCCAGGTCGTGCAGCGCCGCGATGTGGCTCACATCGACCGCGCCCTTGCCCAGCGACGAGTCCATGCGCCGGGTGTAGCGCTCCACCACCTCCGCCTTGGGCCGCTGGAAGAACTCGCGGTTCCAGGTGTCGCGCAGGAGCCACTTGCACACCCCCTGGATGCCGAAGCTCACCACCTTGTGGTCGAAGTCGGGCAGGAGTTTCGCCAGCCTGTCGCTGCGGCAGGTGAGGTTGCTGTACACGAAGGTCGTGCCGGGAGGATACTGCCGGATGTGCCCGGTCTTGTAGAAGTCGGTGGCGTGGGCCGGATAAACGCGCATGGCATGGCTCCGTGGGGACGGCGGGTCAGGTCGGGGCGAGCACGGTGACGGAGGGATCCTCCGGCGCGGCGGACTTGAGGGCCTCCGCCGCCGCGGGGAACAGGTTCACCGTGACGATCTCGTCGATCAGGCCGCGGAACACCCCGAAGCCTTTCGAGAAGATGCCGTGGGTGACATAGAGCCCGATCCGGCCGTTGGTGATTTTCCTGAGCTCGCGCGCCAGTTCGATGAAGGTCCTGCCGCCATCGCAAATGTCGTCGACGATGAGCAGGTTGCGGCTGGCCAGGTGCCGGCAATTCACCCGCGTGGAAACAATCTTCCCGTCGTTGGGGTCGCGCACCTTTTCCGCCAGCACCAACTCCAAGTCGTATTGCCGCGACACCTCCGAGGCCCGTGCCACGGCGCCCTTGTCGGGCGAAACGATGCCCGTCTCGCGGCGCAGGCTGGTTCCGTCGCGCCGGTCGCGTTGCTCGAGCCCGGCGAAATATCCCGTGAGAAGGTGGGCGGGAGTGAGGTTCCGGCAGCGCTCGAGCAGCCCCAGGGCCACCTTGCTGTGCGCGTCGAACACCGTCACCGCGCGGTAATCCTGCGCGTTGATGAGCGAGCAGGCGACCTTCAGGCTGAACGCCTCGCCGGGGTAGCAGACACGGTCCTGCCGGGCGTAGGGAAGGTAGGGGCAAACGAGGTCGACCGGGAAATCGGCACCGTAGCGTTCCCGCAGCGCGTTGGTGACCAGCAGCAGTTCGATGAACTGGTTGCTGTCGTAGATGCGCTGGGTCACGGTGGCGGAGTCGGCCCGCTCGGGCAAATCGAGCAGGCGCACCTGCACCTCGCCCCCGGAGAAGACGAGAAGGTCGCGTGAGATCGCGGCCGCCGTTCCGGCGGCATGGATGGTGATGTTCATGGTTGCCCGTGCCTTGTGAAAGGATGTTGGCCGCGCGCCCCGTCGCCCGCGGACTTCCCACATGCCGATGGTGAAATGGCCAATCCCATTCTGTCACCCGTTTCCCGTGGGAAGGCTTTTCGGATGCCGCTTCTCGAACGCGTCCACGGTCGGCATGAGAACGGGGCCCAGCTTGGCGGCCACTTGCGCGCCCGCGTCGGCGGAAAAGCCCCAACGCGCCCCGGCGAGGGCCCCGGCCATGCAGGCGATCGTGTCGGTGTCGCCGCCAATCGAAACCGCCGCGCGCACGGCCTGTTCGTGGCTTGACGACTCCATGAACGCCCTGAAGGCGATCGGCACGGTGAGCGGGCAGGCGCTGGTGAAGCGATAGCCCGGCCGCCAGGAATCGAGCGGGCGCTCGAGGTCGTAGCCGAAACGGGCGGAAATTTCGCGGCCGATGGCATCCGGCGCCTCGCCCGCCAGCGCGCGGAACACCCCGAGTGCCATGGCCTGCGCCCCGGCGATTCCCTCGGCAGTGGCGTGGGTGGCCAGGGCGTTCTCCCGGGCCAAGGCCAGGGCCTCATCGGCCGTCGGGGCCGCGTAGGCCACCGGCGCCATTCGCATGGCCGCGCCGTTGCCGACGCTGCCGCAGGGAATGTCGCCATCGGCCTCCGCCCAGGCGCGGAAGAACCTGCCGAAAAGTTCGGGCTTCGGCGCCGAGCGGAATCGCCGGCGAAGGTGGGCCCGGGGGTCGCCACCCTCCAAGAGCCAGTCCATCACGGCCAGCATGAGCACCGAATCGTCGGTGGGGTGGGTGTCGGCGTGGAAGAGGTCGAACGAGGCGGCCCGTTCGCCCAGCGCCGCGGTGGCGGGCGCGTCGGCCTCGAAGCCGGCGCAGGCGGCCGACGCCACCGTGGCTCCATCCCACATCGACCATTCGAATCGCGAACCGGCGATGTCCCCGGCGATGGCGGCGCGGCTCATGGGGGCGGGCCCCCGGCCGACTCGAACGCCAGCGCCTCGCGGACGCGTGTGAGGATGCGGCCCAGCAGGTTCAGGCCCTGCCACTGGGCGCGGTCGAGGGCCCTGGGATCGTCCTCGGCCAGGCCGATGCCCCAGACCCTGTCGTAAGGGGAAGCCTCGACGAGGGTGGTGCCGCGCGTGGCCAGCAGCGCCTCCAACAGCGCAGGGTTCTGGGTGTATTTGGCGATGCTGCCAGTCAGCACGATCCCCTCGCGGAACATCTCCCACCGGCCAGGGTCGAAGCCGGAGATGCCGCGGCCCAGCTTCTTCATTTCGGCCGGGTCGTCGGAGCGGAGGATTTTCGCGGCCGAGTCGGCATCGCCGAACAGCACGGCCTTGGCGTGCATCATGAACTGTTCGGCGTGTGTGAAGGGGATGCCGGCCACCAAAAACGGGCTGTGGGCCCACTGGCTGAAGTGGTTCTGCCAGAAGAAAGTGAACCTCTCGGACCGGGCCATCACAAGTTCCCCCGGGTAATGTTTTAGGAACCGATGATTTGGATTCAATCGATCGAAGGGAAGATGTGGAAATCCAAGCGGCAACCGATAGGGGTGCGCAACCTGCGCCCCAAACCCACGGACACCGCCCAGCAGGAGAGACCATCGGGTAAGGCCGTCTCATGGAGATGGAGACGAGTGACAGGCGACGGGCGGGATGCGAACCCCTTTGGAGTTGGAGATTCCCGTGATCGGACTCCCGTTCCTCAGCGTCCGCCCTTCGTTCCGGTGGGTTGCCAGTGTCCGTGCATCGCGCACGAGCCAGCGGGGACATCCGTGACCGGCCAGCTTTCTCCGCCGTCGATGGAAGCGACATGCAATTGCATCGTGCCGCTCCGGTCGGATCCGAACAGCAGCCATTTGCCGTCTGGCGAGACCGCCGGGTGGTAGTGCCGCGTTCCCGGTTTCGACTTCGTCAGTGGCGTGGCGTTGCCATCAAGATCGACCCGCATCAACTCGATGCTCTCCCCGGTTTTCGCAGTGAAAAACAGATGGCGGCCATCCGCGGACCACTCCGGCAGATCGCTGCTTTCGCTGTGGAAGTCCGGGTGCTTGAGCCTTTCGACGACGCCGCGATACCCGTTTCGGTCCGCGAGTTTTTTCAGCCCGGAGCCGTCCCTCTTAACGATGTGCGGATGGCAGTTGTAGTGTTCCCCGGAGACGAACAGCAGCCACTCGCCGTCGGGGGACCACTTTGGCGCGAAGTTGAACGGGTTCCTCGTCTCGACCTTTCGCTTGTCGCTGCCGTCGGTGTTCGAGATGAAAATCTGGTAGTTCTCGTGGTAGCTGATCCGCTTGCCGTCCGGCGACACCGAGTAGCCGTAGGCGAATCCGCCGCCGGCGCCGGAGACATCGCGTTTGTTCTTGCCGTCGGCGTCCATGAGATGGGGCTTCGAGACCCCCTTGATGAGCGGCGTGAACCCAAACCCCTTGCCGGCGGGCAGGAAGAAGAGGCCGGTGTTGTAAATGCTGACGCGATCCACCGCCGTGAGGTTCGTGAGCTTGCCCGTGGCGAGGTCGAGCAGGCAGGAATCGAC
>JAGWVO010000264.1 GCA_018970845.1 Planctomycetota bacterium | reverse complement strand
CTGACAATGTCGAGTTGATCCTGGCCAACGGCCGCAAGTTCCCCCAGCCCGGCAAGATCGCCGCGATCGTCGCCAAGTTCGACAACGAGACGGGCAACATCCCGTTCAGGGCCGACTTCCCCAACCCCGAACGGCTGCTGAGGCATGGCCAAACCGGCAACATCGTGCTGGCCAAGAAGCTGAAGGGGGCGACGGTCATTCCCCAGCGCGCCACCTTCGAGAACCTCGACAAGAGGTATGTCTTCGTGGTGGGTGACGACGGCGTGGTGCGGCAGCGCGAGGTGACGATCCTTTACGAGCTGGAGGACATCTTCGTCATCAAGGCCGGCGCGCTCACCAGCGAGAGGTTCGTCCTCGAGGGCATCTTCCAGGTTCACGACGGCGACAAGGTGGAAAGCGATTACCGCGACCCGAAGGAGGTGATGGCCCACCTCAAGAACAGGGCGGAGTAAGCGCCAGTCCCCGCACGGAACCCGCCCCATGTTTTCCAAGATCCTCCACAGGCCGGCGCTGGCGATCGTCGTCTCGATCGTGATCCTGTTCCTTGGCGGCCTCGCCATCAAGACGCTCCCCCAGTCGCAGTTCCCGTCGATCGCTCCCCCGAGCGTGATGGTTTCGATCGCCTACCCGGGCGCTAGCGCCGGCGTGCTTGTCGATTCCGTGCTGATCCCGCTCGAGCGGGCGATCAACGGGGTGCAGGACATGCGGTACATGGCCTCGAGCGCGACGAGCGCCGGCGAGGCGACCATCATGATCTACTTCGAGCCGGGATCCGACCCCGACAAGGCGGTCGTCAATGTCCAAAACAGGATCTCGGTTGTCCGCAACCTGCTGCCCCCGCTGGTGCAGCGGGAGGGGATCGTGGTGATGCAGGTCATGCCCAGCATGCTGATGTACGTGAACATCTTCAGCAAGGAACCGGGGGTGGACCAGACATTCCTCTACAACTTCGCCCAGGTGAATGTGCTGCAGGTGATCAGGCGGGTGCGGGGCATCGGCAGCGCCACCATCCTGGGAAGCCGCGAGTTCGCCATGCGCGTCTGGCTCAAGCCCGACAGGCTGCGCGCCTACAACATGTCCACCGAGGATGTGATGAAGGCGCTCGCCGAGCAGAGCATCATCGGCTCGCCCGGCCGGCTCGGGCAGGCCACGGGCCGCTCATCCCAGACCATCGAGTATGTGCTCACCTACAAGGGCCGGTTCAACAAGGCCGTCGAGTACGAGAATGTCGCCATCAAGGCGAATTCCGACGGCCAGATCCTGCACCTCAAGGATGTGGCCGACGTGGAATTGGGCGCCCGCTTCTTCGACATCTACTCCGACATCAACGGCTATCCGTCCGCCGCGATCGTGCTGAAGCAGAACCCAGGGTCCAACGCCGTCGAGGTGATCGGCGAGGTCAAGCGCCAGCTTGAGATCATCAAGCGGGAGACCTTTCCCCCCGGCATGGAATTCGAGGTCACCTACGATGTCTCGAAGTTCCTCGAGGCCTCGATCGAGAAGGTGCTGCACACCCTCGTCGAGGCGTTCGTTCTGGTCTCGGTGGTCGTGTATTTGTTCCTGGGCGACATCCGCTCCACCCTCATTCCCACGATCGCCGTTCCCGTTTCGCTGATCGGCACATTCTTCGTCATGACCATGTTCGGGTTGTCGATCAACCTGATCACGCTGTTCGCGATGGTGCTGGCGATCGGCGTGGTGGTGGACGACGCGATCGTCGTCGTGGAGGCGGTGCACGCCAAGATGCATGAGAAGCACCTTTCCCCCTTCAGGGCCACGGGCGAGGTGATGGACGAGATCTCGGGGGCCATCGTCGCCATCACCCTGGTCATGACCTCGGTGTTCGTGCCGGTGACCTTCGTGCCCGGCCCGGTGGGAACCTTCTACCGGCAGTTCGGAATCACGATGGCCGCGGCGATCGTGCTGTCCGGCCTCGTCGCGCTGACACTCACGCCCGTGCTTTGCGCGATGATCCTCAAGCCGCACGCTCCGGAAGGAGGGAAACGCCTCGGCTTGATCGGAATCATCACATGGCCGCTGGGATTCCTGCTATGGCTGTTCGACCGGTTCATCAACCTGGTCACTGCGGGTTACGCTGGGATCCTTTTCGCCATCGTTCCCCGAAAGCTGCTGGCGCCTCTCGTGGTCGCGGGTTTCGCCTACGGCATCTTCGATGTCACCAAGGTGCTGCCCACCGGATTCATCCCCGGGGAGGACCAGGGGATGATCTATGGCATCATCCAGACGCCTCCCGGCTCGACCCTCGAATACACCAATTCCAAGTCTCACGAACTCCAGGCCATCGCGATGGAGCTGAAGGACGAGGTCGGTTCGGTTTCCTCACTGGCGGGCTACGAGGTCCTCACGGAGGGACGCGGGTCGAACGCCGGCACCTGCCTGATCAATCTCAAGCCTTGGTCGGAGCGCAAGCGGACCTCGCGCGAGATCATCGCCGACCTCGAGGAGCGCTGCCGGAAGATCTCCAACGCCAAGCTCGAGTTCTTCGAGCCTCCGGCGGTTCCCGGCTTCGGCGCCGCCGGGGGCTTTTCGGTGAGGCTTCTCGACAAGAACAGCTCAACCGACTACCGCCGCCTCGGGGATGTGACCGAGAAGTTCATGAAGGCGCTCGCCAAGCGGCCTGAACTCGCCGACCTCTTCACCTTCTTCAACGCCAACTACCCGCAATACGAGCTGGTGATCGACAGCGACGCGGCGATGCAGAAGGGCGTGTCGATCGGCAAGGCGATGGACACCCTCGGCATCCTCATCGGCAGCACTTACGAGCAAGGATTCATTCTTTTCGGACAGTTCTACAAGCTCTATGTGCAGGCGGCTCCCGAGTACCGCCGCTACCCCGACGACCTCAACTACCTGTTCGTGAAGAACGACCGCGGCGAGATGGTCCCCTACACCGCCTTCATGAAGGTTCGCAAGCAGCAGGGGCTCAACGAGATCACCCGCTACAACCTCTATCCCTCCGCCGCGATCCAGGGGTCCCCGGCGGCCGGCTTCAGCAGCGGCGAGGCCCTCAAGGCCGTCAAGGAGGTCGCCGAGCAAACCCTTCCCCAGGGCTACGGCCTTGGCTGGGAGGGACTCTCATTCGACCAGGCGAACGCCGGCAACGAGGTCGTTTACATCTTCCTCATCGTCGTGGCGTTCGTTTACCTGGTGCTTGTCGCCCAGTATGAGAGCTTCCTGCTTCCCCTGGCCGTTCTCCTGTCGCTGCCCATCGGCATCTTCGGGGCGTTCGTGTCGCTGCAGGTGATGGGATTGGCCAACGATGTGTACGCGCAAATCGGTCTCGTGATGCTGGTGGGCCTGTTGGGCAAGAACGGTATCCTGATCGTGGAGTTCGCCGTGCAGAGGAAACGCGAGGGACTCACCTACCTGAACGCCGCCGTGGAGGGAGGCAAGCTTCGTTTCCGCCCCATCATGATGACTTCGCTTGCCTTCATCGCCGGCTTGGTACCCATGGTGTACGCCACAGGCGCCGGTGCCATCGGCAACCGCACCATCGGAACCGGTTCGGCGGGTGGCATGGCCTTCGGAACCTTCATCGGGGTCTTTGTCACTCCAGGGCTTTATTTCATCCTTGCCAGGCTTGCCGGCGAAGGGAAACTGGTCTCGGATGACAAGCCCTCGGCGCATGGGGCCGATTCCCATCATTCGAATTGAAAATTCCCGTCGGCGGATCGCCGCGATTTCTTGAATCCTTTTTCCGATTGTTTTTCTAATTTCGTCCGAATCGCCTGAATTACCGATAATGAATGAAAAATCCGAATCGTTTTGTCGATGCAAGAGATGCTGGGATGGCCGCCGAATTTCCCTGGCCCTCATTGGCCTGGTGAACCCTTGGTTGGTTGTCGCGGGGGATGTCGCGCATGAGGATTCCTGCCGAAAGACTGCTTTTCGCGGGAATGGTGGCGACACTGCTGCTGATTTCAGGTTGCGGCATTCCCCAACTCAGGCAACCCGCCGCCAATCCAGCCATTCCCGGTGAGTTTCCCGGCAAGCCCCGGCAGGAAGGGGAACCCGGGGCGCCGCCCCCAGAAAACACCTCGCGGCTGGGTTATGAGGAATTTTTCCATGATCCCGTTCTCAATGAACTGATCGGCGCGGCCTTGGCCAACAACCTTGAATTGCGCAAGCTCAACGAGGAGGTTCAGGTCGCCAAGAACGAGGTCATCGCCCGGCAGGGAGCCTACCTGCCATTCGTCACCCTCGGTGGAGGGGGCGGACTCGACAAGCCAAGCTATTACACGCGCGACGGCGCGATCGACAGGGAATTGCAGATCCTTCCCGGTCGCCCGATTCCCGACCCGATCTGGAACACGGCGCTGGGCCTGGGGTTTGTCTGGCAGCTTGATATCTGGAGGCAATTGCGCAACGCCCGCGACTCCGCCATGGGGCGCTACATCGCGGCGCGTGAGAAGCGGAACTACCAGGTCACGCGGTTGGTCTCGGAAATCGCGGACACTTATTACAGGTTGATGGCGCTCGACAAGCGGATCGACAACCTCGACCTCACGATCCAGTTGCAGGAAAAGAGCCTGGAAATCGCCAGGGCCAAGAAGGCCGCCGGCCGCGACAGCGAACTGCCTGTCCAGAGGTTCCTTGCGGAGGTGAACCGCAACCAGAGCCAGAAGCTGATCGTGAGGCAGGACATCATCGAGGCTGAAAACCGGATCAATTTTCTCCTGAACCGCTATCCCCAGCCCGTGACCCGCGATCCTTCTGGCTTTTTCAACATCACCATCACCGCCGTGTCGGCGGGCTTGCCTTCCGAGTTGCTCGACAACCGGCCCGACATCAGGGCCGCGGCGCGCGAGGTGGAGGCCGCCGGCCTTGACATCAAGGTGGCCAAGGCCCGCTTCTACCCGACCCTGATCATCAACGCCGGGGCGGGTTACGCCGCCTTCAACCCCCACTACCTGCTCAACACCCCCGAGGCCATCGCCGCGAATGTGGCCGGCAACATGGTGGCCCCCCTGATCAACAAGAAGGCCATCAAGGCCGACTACATGAGCGCCAACGCCAAGCAGCTGCAAGCCATTTACAACTACCAGATGACCATCCTTGGCGCCTACACCGAGGTGGTGAACAAGCTCTCGATGGTAGACAATTACAGCAAAAGCATCGAGATCAAGAAGAGGCAGCTTGAGGCTCTCGAGGCTTCCGTCGATGTCGCCTCGAAGCTTTTCCAGAACGCCCGCGCCGAGTACATCGATGTGCTGTTCGCCCAGCGCGACCTCATGGATGCCAGGCTTGTCCTGATTGAAACCAAGAACCTGCAGCTTTCGGCGATCGTCACGGCATACCAGTCGCTGGGTGGTGGCGACGCCCTGGCCGGTGAACCGCTCGAACTTCCCGGAAGGCACCGGCCATCCTTCGTCACTCCTTCCCCGGCC
>JAGWVO010000263.1 GCA_018970845.1 Planctomycetota bacterium | reverse complement strand
TGAAATCGGTCGTCATCGTCAAGGACGCGAAGGAAAAGCTGATCCTCAACAGCCTGCTCGAAGACCAGACAAGCGGCCATGAGGAGGCGATCCTGAAGATCTACCAGCGCCTCCGTCCCGGCAACCCCGCCTCCCTCGAGAAGGCCCGGGAGATGTTCAAGGAAAAGTTCTACGACAAGACCCGTTACCAGATGGGCAAGGTCGGTCGTTTCCGCATCAACCGGAAGTTCGGGCAGGAGGAATCGGTTCCCGGCGACCTGATGACGCTCCACCACCTCGACTTCGTCAACGCCATCAAGTACCTCCTCAAGCTCCGCAAGGGCGACGCTGACGCGATCATCGACGACATCGACAACCTCGGCAACCGCCGCGTCCGGACCATCGACGAGCTTGCCGCCGAGGAACTCCGCAAGGGTTTCGTGAAGCTCAGGCGCACGGTTCAGGAGCGCATGCAGAGCAAGGAACAGCACGAGATGACGCCCCAGAGCCTCATCAACCCCAAGGCGGTGGCTGCCTCCATCGAGTATTTCTTCGGCCGCGGCGAATTGAGCCAGGTGGTGGACCAGACCAACCCGCTTTCCCAACTGACGCATGAAAGGCGCCTTTCGGCGCTCGGGCCGGGCGGCCTCAACCGCAAGCGCGCCGGATTTGATGTCCGCGATGTGCACATTTCCCACTACGGCCGCATCTGCCCAATCGAGACCCCCGAAGGCACCAACATCGGCCTCATCTCCCACCTGTCGGTTTACGCCGGCGTGGACGAGTACGGGTTCCTCACCACGCCTTACAGGCTGGTGCGCAAAGGCGCGCTCACCAACGAAGTGGTTCACCTCCGCGCCGACGAGGAGTCGGACCCCAGGGTTTACATCGCCCCCGCCGACACGGATGTGGCCAACGGGAAGATCGTGGGACAGGATGACCGCATCATCATCAGGCACCAGGGCGAGTTCGTCATCGCCAAGGTGACCGATGTCACGCACATGGACCTGAGCCCCAAGCAGATGGTTGGCGTATCCGCCGGCCTGATCCCCTTCCTCGAGCATGACGACGCCAATCGCGCCCTGATGGGCTCGAACATGCAGCGCCAGGCCGTTCCCCTGCTGATCACGGAGGCGCCCGTGGTGGCCACGGGCCTCGAAACGGATGTGGCGCTCAACAGCGGCATGCTCCTCCGCGCCGACATGGACGGCGAGGTGAAGTTCGTCGACTCGACCCGCATCGAGATCGGCGTGCGGAACAAGAAGGGTGACTCGTGGCAGGATGTGCGGGTTCACACGCTGGAGAAGTTCATCGGGCTCAACGAGCACACCTGCCAGAACCAGAAACCGCTGGTGAAGATCGGCGACAAGGTGCGAACGGGCGATGTGCTCGCCGACGGCGCCGCCACCCGCAATGGCGAGTTGGCGCTCGGCCGGAATGTCCTCGTGGCGTTCATGTCCTGGGAAGGCTACAACTTCGAGGACGCCATCATCATTTCGCAGCGTCTTGTCGAGAACGACACCTACACCTCGATCCACATCGAGGAGTTCGACATCGAGATCCGCGACACCAAGCTGGGCCGCGAGGAGTTCACCCGCGACATCCCGAACGTGGCCACCAAGGCGCTTTCCAACCTGGATGACAACGGCATCGTCATGGTCGGAACCTTCGTGACGCCGGGCGACATCTTGGTCGGAAAGGTATCCCCCAAGTCGAAGAGCGAGCAGACGCCCGAGGAAAAGCTGCTCCACGCCATCTTCGGCCGGGCCGGCGAGGATGTGAAGAACGACAGCCTCGAGGTTCCCTCGGGCGTGGAGGGAATCGTCGTCCAGACGGAGCACTTCAAGCGCAAGTCGGCGATGTCCGACGCCGAGAAGCGTTCCATGGAGGAGCAGGAGCGTTCGATCCGCGAGAGTTTCAACCGCGAGATCTCCGAGGAATACCGCCGGCTTCTTTCGGAACTGTGCGAAGAACTCGATGTGAAGGCTCTCAAGGATGTCCGCAACGGCAAGGCGCTGGGCGCCTCGCGCGAGGAGACGGCCCTTGCCGCGGAGGCCGCGGAATTGCGGCTTGATCACATCGAATGCCCCAAGGCCAAGGAAAAGCGGGTATTCGACATCTACGCCAAGCACCGCAAGGTGCTCGACAAGATGATGGAAGCCCGCGACCTCCGGGTCAACCGGCTGGGTCTTGGCGAGAAGCTGCAGCCCGGCGTGCAGCAGATGGTGCGCGTCTATGTCGCCACGAAGCGGGTGATCTCGGTCGGGGACAAGATGGCCGGCCGCCACGGAAACAAGGGGGTCATCTCGAAGATCCTGCCCGTGGAGGACATGCCGTTCCTCGCCGATGGCACCCCGGTCGACATTCTCCTCAACCCGCTGGGCGTTCCCAGCCGCATGAATGTGGGCCAGATCCTCGAAACCCACCTGGGCATCGCGGCGGCGCGCAGCGGATTCAAGGCCGTCACACCGGTCTTCGACGGCGCGACCGAGGAGGAGATCCGCACGGCGCTCTCCCAGGCCGGCCTCTCGGAGACGGGCAAGAGCTACCTGTTCGACGGGCGCACCGGCGAACGCTTCGAGCAGCCTGTCACCGTCGGTTACATCTACATGCTCAAGCTGCACCACCTCGTCGACGAGAAGGTTCATGCCAGGGCCACCGGACCCTACAGCCTCATCACCCAGCAACCCCTTGGCGGCAAGGCCCGGTTCGGCGGGCAGAGGTTCGGCGAGATGGAGGTGTGGGCTCTCGAGGCCTATGGCGCCGCCTACATTCTCCAGGAACTGCTGACGGTCAAGTCCGACGATGTCGACGGCCGCACGAAGATCTACGAGTCGATGGTCAAGGGCGAGAACACCCTCGAGGCTGGCACACCCGCGAGCTTCGATGTGCTCACCAATGAGATCCGCGGGCTGGCCCTCAACATCCAGCTCGAGAAGAAGTCGACCTCGATCCTTGGCGGCAACGGCGATTCCAAGCCGCTGAAGGCCTGAGGCCGACCCGACAATCGGCCCCGCCGGCGCCCGAGTCCGGCCGGGGCCACCGAACAGTTCGCGTTCTGGATGCCAGCATTCGTTTCCGGGGAGTCACAACCATGAGCAACGGCAGCAGCGGCGAAACCAACTACGATCGCATCAACGATTATTCCTCCGTGCGCATCAGCCTGGCCAACCCCGCCGACATCAAGGGCGCCTGGTCCCACGGCGAGGTCAAGAAGCCCGAGACGATCAACTACCGGACCTACCGCCCCGAGCGCGACGGCCTCTTCTGCGAGCGAATCTTCGGGCCCGAGAAGGACTGGGAATGCTCCTGCGGCAAGTACCGGGGCATGAAGTACAAGGGAATGGTTTGCGACCGCTGCGGGGTGAAGGTGGCCCACAGCCGCGTTCGCCGCAAGCGGATGGGGCACATCATCCTCGCCGCTCCGGTCGTCCACATCTGGTTCTTCAAGGCGATGCCGAGCCGGCTTGGCACGCTGCTCAACATGAAGACATCGAGCCTCGAGAAAATCATCTATTTCCAGGACTATGTCGTCATCGATCCCAAGGACACCGAGCTCGAGGAGCGCCAGGTCCTCACGGAGGACGAGTACAAGAAATACCGCGCCGAGTTCGGCGACACCTTCGAGGCCGGAATGGGCGCCGAGGCCGTCAAGAGGCTCCTTGAGCGGCTCGACCTGGTGACGCTGGCCCAGCAACTCCGCGAGGAGCTGTTCGCCGAGCATGAGAAGCAGAAGCCCAGCAAGCAGAAGCTTCGCGACCTGGTGAAGCGCCTCAAGGTGGTGGAAAGCCTGCGGGACTCCGGGCTCGGCGGCCCGTCGAACCGGCCCGAGTGGATGGTTCTGGACAGCATCCCTGTGATTCCCCCCGACCTGCGCCCGCTCGTCCTGCTGGACAGCGGCAACTTCGCCACGAGCGACCTGAACGACCTGTACCGCCGCATCATCAACCGCAACAACCGCCTCAAGAAACTGTGCGACCTCAACGCCCCCGAGGTGATCATCCGCAACGAGAAGCGGATGCTGCAGCAGTCGGTCGACGCCCTGTTCGACAACGGACGCTGCAAGAGGCCCGTGCTGGGCAACTCCAACCGTCCGCTCAAGTCGCTGACCGACATGATCAAGGGAAAGCAGGGCCGGTTCCGCGAGAACCTGCTCGGCAAGCGCGTCGACTATTCAGCCCGCTCCGTGATCGTGGTGGGACCGGAACTGAAGCTGCACCAGTGCGGCCTTCCCAAGAAGATCGCCCTTGAACTCTTCCAGCCGTTCATCATCCGCCGACTCAAGGAACTCAAGCACGCCGACACGATCAAGTCGGCAAAGAAGATGCTCGAGCGCAAGGATGACAATGTTTGGGACATCCTGGAGGAAGTCACCAAGTCGCACCCTGTCCTGTTGAACAGGGCCCCGACGCTTCACCGCATGGGCATCCAGGCGTTCGAACCGGTGCTGATTGAAGGCAACGCGATCCGCATCCACCCGCTGGTCTGCAAGGGCTTCAACGCCGACTTCGACGGCGACCAGATGGCCGTCCACCTGCCTCTTTCGGTCGAGGCCCAGGTCGAGGCGACGGTGTTGATGCTGTCGACGAACAACATCTTCAGCCCCGCCAACGGCCAGCCGATCATCACGCCCAGCCAGGACATCGTGATGGGCTGCTACTACCTGACGGCCAGCCGCGGTCAGATGGGCGAATCCGGCGAGGCGGGCGAGGGCATGTCGTTCGCCAGCGTCGAGGAAGTCTATTCCGCCTACGGGCACGGCAAGCTCGGCGTGCATGCGCGCATCCATGTCCGGCTGCCGGCCGGAAAGAAGTTCGTCACCGAGCGGATCGTCGGCGACAAGCTCAAGATCGAGGAGATGACCTGCCTCGACCGCGACCGCAAGATGACCACCGTCGGCCGGGTGATCTTCAATGAGATCCTCGACCCTGAAATGCCGTTTTATGACCTGTCGCTGTCAAGCAAGATGCTCGCCCGCATCATCGCCGACTGCTACCAGATCCTCGGCCGCCGAGCGACGATCGACCTGCTCGACCGCATGAAGCGGATCGGGTTCCGCGAATCGACCCGCTCGGGCCTGAGCTTCGCCACCGACGACCTTCGCACCCCCGGCAACAAGGTCAAGGTGCTCGCCGACTCGGACAAGGAGGTCATCAAGTACCAGTCGCAGTTCGACGAAGGCGACCTGACGGACAAGGAACGCTACAACAAGGTCATCGATGTGTGGACCCGCGCCCGCGACGCCATCACGACCAAGATGATGTCCGAACTCCGCGACGAGAAGCGCAAGGACGAGCATGGTCACCTTCGTCCCTACCTGAACCCGATCTTCCTGATGGCCCATTCGGGCGCCCGAGGCGGCATCGAGCAGATCCGCCAGCTTGCCGGGTTGCGCGGCCTGATGGCCAAGCCCAACGGCACCATCATCGAGACGCCGATCAAGG
>JAGWVO010000262.1 GCA_018970845.1 Planctomycetota bacterium | reverse complement strand
GGTCTCCCTGCCCGAGAATGGCGAGTTGATGCTCGATCTCCGGAACGGATTCAAGGATGGTTCTCAGTTTTTCATGCGATTCCATGATCGTTCGCCATGAAGCTTGCGGCGAGGACTTGGTGAACAGGATCAGGAAGGACCTGTCTTCCTCAGGCAGGAAGCCTTTTCGCGATTCCCCTGCAATCCATAACGCGGCGTAAACGAACGCCACGATTCCCGCCACGCCGACCCATGGATGGCCGACGAGCCATGACAGGCACCGCTGGTAAAGGCCGTGCCTCGGCCGAGCCTCGCCGCCGGAGCTTCGCGGTTTTCCCGGGGGCAGCCACTGGCATAGGACGGGAATCAGCAGGAGGCTGACAACTCCTGACAGCGTGATGCAACCCATGAGCGTGAGGGCGAATTCACGAAACATCCTGCCGAGCATGTCTGGAATCAGCAGCACCGGCAGGAAAACCGCCAACAGGGAAACCGTGATCGACGCCATGGTGAATGCGACTTCACGGGCTCCGTCAACGGATGAGGCCACGGGATCCTTACCCATTTCCCTGTGGCGGATGATGTTTTCCAGCACCACCACGGCGTCGTCGACGACAAATCCGATCGCAAGGCACAGGGCCAGGAGGGTCAGCGAGTTGAGGCTGAATCCCCAAAGCCACATCAAGCCGAACATGGTGACGAGCGTCACCGGAACGACGGAGCACGCCACCACCGTGCCACGCCAATCGCGAAGGCCGATCCCGATGATGATGAGGACCAACCCCAGGGAAAGTCCCAAGGTGACTTCCATTTCATTGACACCCGCCCGAATCGGCAGGGAATTGTCGTTGACCACCTCCAGCCGCGCCCCGGCGGGAAGGTTCCTTCCGATCCTTTCCAGCAGTTCGCGGGATCGGTCGGCCACTTCCAAGGCGTTGAATCCGCTCTCGCGATAGACCATGAGGATGGCGCACGGTTTTCCATCAAACCAGTTTCCGGTGTGAAACTTGCCGGATTCAGCCGCCACATCGGCGACATCCGATACCCATATCGGCATGGAATCGGCGGGCTTGCCCGGATTCAGGCCGGGAAGTGGAATGCTCGCGAGATCCATGGCCTTCGCGGTGGCCGGCCCGATGGCTTGAATGGGCATTTCAGATGCCGCTCCGATGAGTTGCCCCCCGGGGAGTTCCATTCCAGCCGACTTGAGAGCGGCCTGAACGGTGGCCGGGGATAGGCCGCGGCAAGCCAGTTCCCGCGCATCGGAGCGGACAACCCATGAGAAATCGCCGCCCGCGTCAACCTTCACCCGGGAAACGCCGGGAAGCCCCCTCAACGGGTTGGCCACCAGGCGGTTCAATTGTTCCCCGAGTTCCGCCGGCGGCGTCGAGGGGGATGTGCAGGCGATGTAAAGGATTGGCGTGTCAGTCGGATTGAAGCGGGAGAAGGAAGGGGGGTCGGGCATCGAGCCGGGCAAGTCATCTGCGGCGGCCTTGATCGCCCTGCCCACCTCTCCCATCGCGTTGCCCATGTCGACACCGAAACGGAAACGCAGCGACAAGGTCGCCGAACCGGGAACGCAGCCCGTTGTGCAGTCGAGCAGGCCGCTGATGCCGCAGAGCCTGGATTCCAGGGGGGCGGCAACGGAGTTGGCCATCATGTCCGGGGTCGATCCGGGCAGCGAGGCCGTCACCACGATGGTCGGATATTCGATGTCGGGCATGCGGTTGCTGGGAAGCTTGATCCAACCCAGCAGGCCCAGCAGGACCATGCAGACATGCGCCAGGAGAACCGCGACGGGCCTGCGCAGCAGCTTGTCAAGTGGGCCGGGGCGAGCCGCGGATGCTCCGGGATTCATTTTTTCACGGCTTCCGGAATTCGCCTCACGGCGATTCCGTCCTGCAGCCTGACCGATCCTTCGATGACAACGAGCTCGCCTTCGGCCAGGCCATCGTCAACCAGCACAAGGTCGCGATCGACCCGCTTCACCTTGATCCTGCGCATGCGCGCCGTGTCCTGCTGGTCGATGACGAAAACATGCGGTCCGTCCGAGCCTTGCCCGAGCGCCGTGACGGGGATCGTCATCACCCCCTTGTCGGTGCCGAGGATCACGCGGACCTCAAAAAATTCTCCCGGCCAAATCTCCAATTCCTTGTTGGAAAACCTGGCCCGCAAGGTGATGGTTCCGGTTGATGTGTCGACCTGGTTGTCGAGGAATTCGATCGCGCCGCGCAACGCCTTGTCAGCCTGGTTCTTGCGCACCTCGACTTCGAGAGGTTCGGCTTTGCCGGGCTTGGGGCGCACCATGGGCAGTAGCCTCTCGGGCAGGGCGAACTCCACATAGACGGGCCTGGATTTGTTGATGCCGATGACGGGCCTGGGATCATAGCCCCGGGTGAGGCTGCCGCCGTCGGTTTCCAGCTTTCCAGCGATGCCGTCAATCGGAGCCATGACCTTGCAGTAACCCAACTGCAATCTGGCGACATCGCGCTTGGCGGAATCGCGAGCCTCGGCCGCCATGGCGCTTTCGTGGCTGGCGCGGGCTTTCTCGAACACTTCTATCGGGGCCGCGCCTGCCTTTGCCAGTTTCTCGGCTCGATCCTTCTCGATCCGTGTCAATTTCACCTGGGATCGCGATGCCTCCAGGGTGGCCTCGGCCTCCTTGAGCGCCGCGTCGAATGGTTCGCTGTCCACCTCAAAGAGCAATTGGCCTTCGCGAACCTCCGCCCCCTCCTTGAAATGCACCTTCTTGATCAGGCCATCCACCCGCGCCCTGACCTGAACCGTCACCGAGGGCTTGGCTGTGCCCACGGTTTCCGCAATCCGTGGCACATCCATCCTTGCCGCGGCGGCAACCCTCACGGGCGCCGGCAAGGCGGGTGGAACAATCGCGGCTTTTTGCGGCTTGTTGCAGGCATTCACAAGGAAGGCGGCGCAGATGATCAGTCCTGCCCGGAAGGCGCGAGAGATTGGCTGCGAATAAGGCATTCCATTGTTTCCGATGGCCGTCGCACAAGTCCACCCAAGGGGGCCGTGGCACCGTGCATGAATCAAGTTTCAATCTTACTGGATTTGTTCGTCAAAGCCCGGTTGACGGGCCGGTTCACAGCATGTTGCCGGGGTCCACATCGACGGCGATCTCGGCGCCTCCGTCGGGCCGGCAGGATGCCAGCGCCGCCCGGGCCACCGAGTGCAGGTGTCGGGAGTCGGGCGAAAGGATCAGCAGGTGCCGCCGATGGTAGTCGTTGAGCCTGGCGACCGGCGCGACAGCCGGGCCCAGCAGCTTGATCGGCCTTTTGGGTTCTGCCGACTCATGCGCCAACCGGCAGGCGCCGGCAAAGCGGGAAGCGTAATCATCGGCCGCCTTCTCGTCACGGGCCCGGATGATGATTCGGATCATTCGCTGGAAGGGGGGGTAGCCAAGCATTTCCCTCTGCTCCATTTCGCCCCGAGAAAATGCCAGGAAGTCGTGCCGCGCCGCCAGGGCCACCGCGTCATGCTCAGGGTTGAGGGTCTGGACGATCACCCGGCCTGGAGATTCGCCCCGGCCGCACCGCCCGGCAACCTGGGTGAGCAACTGGAATGTTCGTTCCGAGGCGCGGAAGTCGGGCATGTGGAGCGCCGCGTCCGCCTGGATCACGCCGACCAGGGTGACTCCCGGAAAGTCGAGACCCTTGGCCACCATCTGGGTGCCAAGGAGCACCTGGACAAGCCGGTTGCGGAACGCCTCAAGCGTTTGGGCATGACTTCCGGGCTTGCCCATCGTGTCGCTGTCCATGCGGCGGATCACGGCACCGGGCAAGTGACGCTGGAGTTCCTCATGCACCTTCTCGGTTCCCAGTCCCTGATACCTCACCGTGGTCTTGCGGCAGGCGGGGCACTCATCGCTTGGAGGCTGGTGGAAGCCGCAGTGATGGCACATCAGGATGTTGCGTTCACGATGGAAAGTGAGCGACAGGTCGCAGAACCTGCATGTGGCCGTTTCACCGCACCCCGGGCAAACGACAAATGGCGAATAACCCCGCCGATTGAGGAACAGGATGGCCTGGCCACCCGCGCGCAGCGCGTGCTTGAGGGCGTGAACGAGCGGGTCGCTCAGGGCGCGGCCCGGCGGCACCCGCGCCGGAGGATGCCGCATGTCGAGCACCTCCACCCTGGGGAGCGGTCGGTCCTCCACCCGTCGGGTGAGGTCGAGTCGGGTGTAGACCCCCCTTGCGGCGTTGAACCATGATTCCAGCGACGGGGTCGCCGAGCCTAAGATCACGGGAACGCGAAGCAGGCTGGCGCGCATGACGGCGACATCGCGGGCATGGTAGCGCGGCGTGGATTCCTGCTTGAAGCTTGGTTCATGTTCCTCGTCGACGACGATCAGGCCGAGGTTGGGAACTGGCGCGAACACGGCGCTCCGGGCGCCGATCACGACCTGGGCCCTGCCGGCGGCAACCTTGCGCCACCGGTTTTGCCGCTCCGACTCGGAAAGGTGGCTGTGAAGCACGGCCACGGAAGCGAACCTTTCGGCGAACCGCGCCTCGGTTTGCGGCGTCAGGCTGATTTCCGGAACCAGGACCAGCGATTGCCTGCCGCGCGCCACCACTTTCTCGATGGCGCTCATGTAAACTTCCGTCTTGCCGCTGCCCGTGACTCCCAGAAGCAGGAATGGCGCGAAGTCGTCTCCCGTCAGCGACGGTTCCAGCCGCGAAAGCACCTCGGATTGCTCGGAAGTGAGGGAGTGAACGCGGGCCATGGGCGCGGCCAGGCTTTCAACAGCCTCCGGCCTGACCACCTTCCTGGCGAATCCCCTCGTGACGATTCCATCCACCACGCTGCTGGAACATGCCATGGCGGCAAGCAGCGCCGATGTTTCCATTCCGGCGGGCGACATCCTGAGGTGTTCGAGAACCTCGGATTGCCTGGGGGTGAGCTTGGAAGGTTCGGCGGGAAGGTCGGCGGCCGGGGTGGGAACCAACCAGGATGCCCTCGGGGGCGGCCCCTCGGCCTTGCGGCGAACTCCAGCCGGCACCACGGCCTGCAGCACCTGGCCCCATCCGCACAGGTAGTAACGGGACATCCATCGGGTCAATTCAAGCAGGTGACCGTCCACGAGCGGTTCGGGGTCAAGCACCCTGATGATCGGCTTGCATGGGCGGTCGGGCGCCTCGGCGCCAACGGCGACACACCAGCCACGGTCGGGCTTCGCGCCCAGGGGCGCGAGGATTCGCTTGCCGACCGCGACATCGCCGGCCAAGGAGGCCGGAACCGAATAGGTGTACGGGACTTCCAGCGGGCGGTCGAAAACCAGGTCGGCGTACAGCGCTGCCGGTTCGGCGGATGGCGGGGGGGACGGGTCCGGGTCGCCGAAGAGCGATTGCGTTTCGGCCATGCGAGCCATCCGGCCGGATTCAGGCACCATGCCTGAATCCGTCTCGATTCTACAGCCGCAAACCCGC
>JAGWVO010000261.1 GCA_018970845.1 Planctomycetota bacterium | reverse complement strand
GGCGCCAAGCCGCTATTTCGAGGTTTCATCGGGTGAATCATGGCCGGCCATCGCCTCACGCCATTTCCTGATTGGCCGGAACCGTTTCAGATGTTCCAATAACTTCCACACCTAGGAGACAACCATAACTATGCTTCCCATCATGGCCTCGCTGCTGTTGATGCCATCCGTGTTCCAACAGGGGCCGGCGGCCGCCCCGGGGGTGGATGCGGGCAAGGTGAAGGCGCATGTGGCCAAGCTTTCCAGCGACGAATTCGAGGGTCGCGGCCCCGGCACCCGCGGTGAATTGCTGACAACCGAATACATCGCCGGTGAATTCCGGAAATACGGACTCAAGCCGCTTGGCCCGCGAAACGATTTCCTCCAGCCGGTTCCGCTGGTGAAGGTCATCACAAGCCCCAAATCGACCCTTCAGGCCACGAAAGGCCAGCGAAGCGTTTCGCTCGCCTGCGAGGAGGAGTTTTCGGGAAACTGCCAGACGCAGTCCGCCCTGGAGGAATTCGACAGCGAGGCTGTCTTCATGGGGCATGGCATATCGGCGCCGGAATTCGGCTGGAACGACTACGAGAAGATCGATGTGCGGGGAAAGGTGGTTCTCCTGTTCACCAACGAGCCGCCGTCGGAGGATCCGGGATTCTTCGGTGGAAAGGCGCTCACCTATTACGGAAGGTGGACCTACAAGTTCGAGGAGGCCGCGCGCAGGGGCGCCAAGGCATGCCTGATCATCCACACCAACGGCACGGCCGGATACCCGTACTCGGTGGTCAGGCCGCTGGATGGCGCCCAGTTGAAGAAGGCGTCGGGTGAACCGGCCTTGGCCTTCGCGGGCTGGATCTCCAGCCAAGCCGGGGAAAAATGGCTTTCCCTGGCGGGGCTATCGGTTGAGAAGGCGCTTAAGGCCGCCGATACCAAGGGTTTCAAGCCGATACCCCTTGGATTGAGGGTGAAGGGCCGAATCGAAACCTCGGTGGAAGGCATCCTGAGCCACAATGTGGCCGCGATCGCGGAGGGATCCGACCCGAAACTCAAGGACGAGGCCGTGGTTTTCACGGCCCACTGGGATCACCTCGGGGTGGGTAGGGCCGTCCTGGGAGACGCGATCTACAACGGCGCCGCCGACAACGCCACCGGCTGCGGGCTCCTGCTCGAACTGGCGAGGAATTGGGCTGAAACCCGGCCCCGCCCGAAGCGTTCCGCCGTGTTCCTTGCCGTCACGGCGGAGGAAAAAGGTCTCTTAGGATCGAAATACTATTCCACCAAGCCCCTGGTTCCCATCGGAAAGACCGCCCTGAACCTGAACTTCGACATGATCTACCCACTTGGCAAGCCAGCCGGCCTGGTCCTGACAGGTGCCGAGAAAACAACAATCTGGCCGGTGGTCCTGGAAACCGCCAAGGCGGCAGGCCTCGGGATCGAGGCCGACCAAAGGGCGCACCTGGGCGTGTTCTACCGGTCGGATCACTTCTCGATGGCCAAGGCTGGCGTCCCGGCCTTTTCCGTGGCGCAGGGAATGCGCATCGCCGGACGCTCCGAGGAGGAGGCGAAAAAAGCCCTTCAGCAATTCAATGACAACGCTTACCACTCGCCGCAGGACGAGATGCGCGCCGACTGGGATTTTTCCGGATTTCCGGTTTTGGGGAAGTTCGCGCTCAATCTTGCGACAAAAGTTGCCAACAGCGGGGAACTCCCGTCATGGAACAAGGATGCCGAGTTCCACCCCGACAAGGTTCGCAAGCCCGCATCCTAGGCGGCGTCAACCCTTGCGGGGTTCCACGAACAGGATCATCGACGGATTGCCGACCGGCACGAACATTCCCGTGAATGAGAGCAACCCCGTCGCCTTGTCGGCCTTGAAAATGGACAGATGGTCGGCGCGCTGGTTGCAGCAGTACAAGTACCCGCCGGAAGGATCAAACGCGAAACTCCGCGGATAGTTCCCGCGGGTCCATTCGTCGGCCAGGTGGGTGAGGGTGCCCGCGGGCCCCACCGAGAAAACGCCGATGCTGTCATGGAGCCTGTTTCCGGCATAGACGAACTTTCCGTTGTCGGAGACGAGGATCTCCGAACAGAAGTTGCTGCCCGCATATCCCTTGGGAAGGCTTGAAACCGTTTGCCGATGCGTCAGCCGGCCTGATTCCGCCTCGTAATCAAACAGGGCGATGGTCGATCCTTCCTCCTGGATGGAATAAAACCATTTGCCGTTGGGATGGAAATGAAAGTGTCTTGGCCCATCTCCCGGGGGCAGGGCCACCCTGTGCGCCGATGCCGGCTCAAGCTTTCCCGTGGCGGCATCGAACTTCCAGACAAAGATGGTGTCCAGTCCCAGGTCGACATGAATGACGAAATTTCCGGAAGGATCGGGCAGGATCTGGTGCGCGTGGGTGCGGTCGTGGCCGCTGAAGGCGAAGCTGCCGGGGGGAGCGTTCGCCGCGCGGGTGGGGCCCACCTTTCCCGCGTCGTTCTTCACATCGCTGGGTTGGCCAAGTCGGCCTTCCTTGTCGACGGGAATCACCGCGACGGAACCACCGAAATAATTGGCCACCAGCAGGTGCCTGCCCGAGGGATGAAGGCTCACGAATGTGGGTCCGGCGCCACCGGATGGAACCGTGTTGAGATGTTCCAGTTGGCCTGATTGGGGATGGATTGAAAACGCGCTCACGGTGCCGTGCTTGTCCGGCCCGACCCGATCGGTCTCGTTGGCGGAATAAAGGCGCGTTCCCGCGGCATTGGCGACAAGGCAACTGGGACTGGTTCCCATCTCATGGATGCCCGCGGCCAAGAGGGCCCCTGTTTGGCGATTCACCTCGAACAGGTGAATCCCCCTGCCGTTTCCGGGCGGAAGATCAACCTGCGTGGGCAACACATCCTTCAGCGGGGAACTGAAGGTTCCCACATAGGCAAACAGCTTTTCACCGGCGGCGACCGCCTGCGCGGAACTTGTCATGGGTACGATCATGGCCAGCGACGCGGAGGAGGCTACGAACCGGCGGCGCGAGTTGAATCCCATTCCTTGGCTTCCGCTGTGAAAATCAGGATGCGGTCACAGGACCGCGGGGCCGGGCGAAGTCGGGGGCGGTACGGGCGCGGGGTTGAACGAAAGACGGCCAACCTCCACCGAAGGATCCGCAAGTCTATTGACCAGGATCTCTGAGTCGGACATGGAGAACAACTGATCGGTGATCCTGAGGCTTCGGCTGATCGATGATTGGTGGGCGATCTCGCCCAGGCTTTCGATGCCGCTGGCCGAAATGCGAAGCACCTTGAGGGAATTGGAAGAATTCCAGTTGGCGTCGTAGGTGGTCACGGGAACCGCGAGGATACCCTGCGCCGGGAACCAGGAAATGGCATGGTGATCGCCCTCGGCGGCGGACCATTCGAACAGCGATCCCGAAGTCAGTGCCGTGCTTGACAATTCCCTCGGGTTGGCCAAGTCGCTGGTGTCGAACACGGTGAGCTTGAGGCCCCTGACCCGGCCATCCTCGTCAGCGTCCCTGCCAAGCCCGATCACCAGTCCGGGCCCGATTTCCTGCAGGTAGGATGAGTAGCCGGGAAGCTTCAGTTCTCCCGCCACGCGGGGCGCGAGGGGATCGGAAAGGTCGAGGGTGTAAAACGGATCCGTCTGTCGGAAGGTCACAACATATCCGTGGTCGCCCTCGAAGCGGACCGAATAAATCCGCTCGGTTAGCCCCAGGTCGGTGATCGCCCCGACCGTTTCCAAGTCGTCGCCGGTGTCGGCCATCACGAAGATCGAGTTGGTGGAATCATCCCGCCAACCGGAAGTGGTTGCGATCCTGAAATAACCGGCTTCCTCGTCCATGGCAAACTGGTTCAGAACATATCCCGAAACGGTGCCGAACCCGTCCAGTGGCGCGGTCTCGCCTTGCAGGGCGAACTTGTAAACCTGAGTCGACAGTTGGCCGCCTCCCCACCAGGGGGAACACCAGTCGGTGCTGGCGACATAAAGACTTTGCGTCGAGGCATAAACGGTGCCGGTGGTTCCGACCGTGGTCGTCACGCCTGTCGGCGCGCCGGAATCGGAAGAGGGGTCGAACACGGCGATGGAAAGCATGCTGCCGTTTTTCGACCAGCGGGGTGCCAGCAGTTCCCCTTCCACCAGCGAACCCGACTCGCCGTCGGCGGTGTAACCGGGAAGCGCCGACTCAAACTGTTCCGACACCCGGGCGATGTAGGATGCCCGGCTTTCGTAGAAATTGCCGCGCGCCGTGCGGACAACCTGCGGCTGCAGGATGTCGAGTTGGTTGCCAAGAACCACATACAGCTTGCCATCGACCATGCGCGAGTCGTTCAGGCTCCCCTCGAGGGAAGCCTTGTGGACTTCCACAGGGTTCGCCTTGTCGGAAATGTCGAAGGTTGTCACGACCGTGGTGGGAGATCCGCGGAAGTAGGGCATCGAATCGAAGGCGATTCGGAAGGAGGCATTGGACACCGAATCCGCGGTGCCGTCTTGCCGGCCACTTTCCCATGCGCTGGAGACAACGATCAGCCTGCTGCCAGAAAGATAAAATCCGGTCGTCCAGCCATCGATGGAGGCGGATCCGACAACCGACATGGCTGCTGCATCGCGGGCATCGATGATCTCCAGCTTGCCGGAGCGCACCGTGTACAGGTAAGACCCATCGGTCTGGAAGGTGTCCGCCTCGGAAACACCATTTTCCTGGTTGTTGGTTCCGGAAGAGTCGTTGGCTGATGGATTGGGCTGGCTGGAAGCCATGGCCACCACGCCATCTTGACGCAGGAAATAGGGCGGGAAACCACCGCCTCCGCCGCCCCACCACTCGGGAACCTTGCGACCCAGGCTATCTCCCCAGCGGGCCAAGGATTGCTGCACCACCCAGGAACGAACCCAGCCCATGCCAGTCTGCGAGTGAAGCGGGTTGGCGTTGGCGTCCAGCAGTTCGTCATCGGCATCTGTCGTCAGCCTGTCGGAAGCATCACTTCCGAAGATGTCGTCCGCGCCGGACGAACCAAAAATGGCATCCGCCCCCAAGCCGCCATGAAGGGCATCATCTCCGGCGCCGCCATCAACGGCGTCGTTGCCGGCGTCACCGTCGATCGTGTCGGTCCCGTCACCACCAAAGAGGCGGTCGTTGCCATCGCCTCCAATGATGGTGTCATCGCCACCGCCGCCATTGGCTGTGTCGTTTCCGGCACCGGCGTCGATCATGTCGTTGCCAAGTCCGCCCGTGATGGTGTCGCTGCCACCGCCGCCTGAAAGCGTGTCATCGCCTTCGCCGCCATCCAGGGACTCATTGCCCGCGCCGCCGGTGAGGCTGTCGTTTCCCAAGCCGCCTACCAACCTCACGGAAATCCGCGCGGGAATGTTTGCGTTGGCGGCGATGGAGATCGTGTCATCGCCTCGACCGCCATTGACCGTGATGGAGCGGACATTGGCCACGGCGCGCGTTTCCACAACACGACCGTTAACGGAGGCTTGCAGCAATGCGGGACGGTTGGGAACCCTGCTGA